>NZ_JBFTPZ010000004.1:0-242321 GCF_056398745.1 Paenibacillus sp. 01T424
TCAGTTAACTCTTCTTCGGTCTTTTTACGTCCACGTCCATCCTGCAGCGCATCTTGCCCGCCGTCTTGGTATTTCTTCACCCACTGATATACCTGTTGGTAGGAAACCTGATGTTGCTCCGCAGTCTTCCCATAGTCATCGTTATTTGTCAGGCAATATTGAACAATCTCTATCCGTTCTTAGGTAATCCAACACCGCTATAGGTAGCGGCCATAAGGCCTAGTTCACCACTTTCAATCTCTCCGATAATAGTAGGTTTCTCTAATACGGAATATATAACTTTAGACATGAAAATGCTCCCCTCATAGCAACAGGTTTTTTATTATTTCACCTGTCTACTATTTGGGGAGCATATCAGCTAATGAGTAGGATTAATTAGCTTTAATTGTTCTTTACCAATGAATTATTACTTCTTTGTGGTATTATTTGTTAGTTAATACATGTCTGAGAGAGTTTATACAAATAAATGATTAAGCACAAATATCCTATTGGGGAGACCTATGACTGATATAACTTTAGACAATATCAAGATTACAGTAGACTCAAATGACACTGATTACAATCAGGTATGTAATAATTTATATGAGTACAATGTTCGTGCGACAAATGGGTTACTAAAAAAGCCAGGCAAAATATTAATTTATATCTAAAAGATAAATCAGGCAAAGTCGTGGGCGGTTTATTTTGTGAAACCTGGTCTTACGGTTTGTATATTGATGTATTTTGGATAGCTAATGAATACAGAAACAAAGGATATGGAAAAATCATGATAGCAGAAGCTGAGCGGCTAGAGAAAGAACTTGGCTGTATATTTGCTCATACTTCCACATTCACGTATCAATCGCCGGAATTTTATAAGCGTATGGGTTATGAGATTTTTGCCGTTAATGATGAATACCCAGAAGATATAAAACAATTTTTCTTTAAGAAGAAATTATAGTATAAATATTTTTCAAGAGGAACGATAGACTAGCGTATTGCAATCCTGGAAATTCGCTCCGCTAACGGGCAGATTAGTGGGCGTTTATCAGTATTTTGTCGAGAAGGAGGTAATTTTATGACTGATCACGTGGTTCAGTTACGACCTATAACTAAAGACAACGAAACTGAGTGCATCAATTTAAAGCCCCAAAAGAAGCAGGAGGATCTGGTAGCTCCCAATGCAGATTCCATTATACACGCTACGAAAGAACCAACATCCAAGCCTTTTGGTATTTATACTGACGATACAATGGTTGGTTTCCTGCTCTTTGACAATGAAATTTATAAGGACGGGTACTATTGGATACTGCGATTCATGGTCGATGCACGTTTCCAAAAGAAAGGCTACGGATCGTTGGCAATAAGAGAGGTCATCAAGATACTATCCGCCAGGCCTGATTGTAAGCAAATTAGGGTTAATCATGTACCACATAACACCGCCGCGAATCGTTTATATAAAAGTCTCGGCTTTCAAGAGACTGGTGAAATGGAAGACGGGGAAATTGTACTTAGTTATTGTGTCAAACGAGACATCGGTGATGATCATTAAGCTATCGGGTAACGATAGTGGTATAAAGACACGGCGGCAGCCGATCAAATGATGATCAGCTGCCGTTTTCTCAACTAGCTGGATTTATCGTTAATAACTCAAACAGATGATATAATTGAAAAATGGGATTTCATGGGACAATGGAAAGGAAGGGACGTTTTTTGTTTACCAATCATGTTGGAACTACAGCATCGTTGAAATATCCGTTTGATTGTCTTACAGATTTGATATTTGTCACTGAAGAAGAGATTATACCAGCGGATATTATCCTGGTTCCTGGTGGCAGTCACACTAAACCAATGAAGATTGCATCGGAGTTATTCCATTCRGGGATGGCAAATTACATATTACCTTCAGGTGGCTATAATGTAAAAATCGAAAAAACAGAATGGGAATTTCAAAAGGAGATTGGTATATCTTTAGGTGTTCCGGAAGATCGAATACTTAAAGAAGATCAAGCGAAAAACACATTCGAAAATGCAAGAAATTCCTGGAATGTTATCATGGAGCAGCAGATTGAAGTAAGACGTGCGATATTAGTTTGCAAGTCCTTTTTCTCAAGGAGGGCACTGATGACTTATCAAACCGTATTCCCTCCGAACGTAACCTTCCAAGTTAAGCAAGATGATTTACGTTATAACAAAGAAAACTGGTTTCTTGATGAAGTTGGAATAAAAACAGTTCTCACTGAAGCAAAAAAAGTCACGAAATATTTTGGACATCACATTCCTAATTGGGTCCATCAGAAGGAACAGGTATTAAGCTAAAGGGGACTCGATAGTTTAATCATGAAGGGCAGACCAGAATTTGGTCTGCCGCTTTGTCATTTAACAGTTCATTTCATAGGGCTTTTTTCATTGTCTACAATATTGGGGCTGGACCATATCCTATGGTGGGCTGTTTTATATGCATTCTAACCTATTTCTTCGTCAGAGCTTTTAACTCCTCGATCGCCATCGTGATGTGTTCCTCTCCCAATGTCGTTTCTGCTCCGTAAAAAAACAATACATTGGCTACATGGTGGGAACGATAAGACGCCAAATCCGCCGCTGCCCAGCTATTAGCAAAATCCTCTAAGCCTTTTTTAGCCTCTTTGCTTGATGAATAAATATAAATACTAATACTTTGACTCGTATTATAGTTGAATTGCTCCGGTTTTATATCGTTATAGGCTCTAGAAAATACAGCACCCGGGTTTATATCGGTTTTTGCGGTTAACGGGATGCCATGGCTTTCAAATACACTCTTTATTTGATCCAATGTTATCGTTTCTTCGTTTCTTTTGTTCGAACCGCCGCCATAAGCACAGCCTGTAACGACTAAACAAATCATACAAACGATCATAACCATTTTCCTCATAACATCGCCCCTTTGACTGCTATGACGTGTAAATAAGGAAATAAGTTACAGGAGCTCATCCCAGCCAAGCCCTAATTCGGTAACGGTATCATTGCCTATTTGGATATCTTTTTTCGTAAAGGCCTTCGCCCCTAATCGATAATAAAAGTTGATTGCACTATTTTTCTCCAGCACCCATACCATTAATGTTTGATAATTATGTATTCTCAAATGATCGACCACAGCGGAAAACAGTGCTTTTCCGAACCCGAGCCCCTGGTACTCCTCCAGCAAGTATATGGAGTAAAGCTCTCCGTCGTAGTCGTATTGCTCACTCCTGCACTTCCCACCGTTTGCGAATCCTACTATCGTACCTTCATCATTTTCAATAACGTAAATCACTTCATCAGGGTTCGAGCGATTAAATACCCATAACCAATTTTTAATACGACTTTCGATGCTAAGCTTGGTCAAATAATCATCCGAGATTATCCCTTTGTAGGTGGATTTCCAGCTCTCTACGTGGACATGAGCGATATCAGGTACATCGTCAATCGTCGCCAGTCGAATCCGCATATGATCCTCTTTTCTTATCGCGCAAAATACACTTTATAAATCGGTTTGCCATGCCTAACAACATAAATCATAGTACTAGCCTCTCATTTTATATATATTTCCATTGGATATTATTGGAATGAGTGATACTATGATTTTAGTTGATATGACTTCTATATCGCAAGAAGAATGTAATAATGATTTTGTTATGATAAGCATGTTATGTTCAGTACATAATTAGAATGGGAGGAACCAAAATGTTAGTTGTCACTACAGAAAATATTCCTGGTTATCATATTGATAAAGTATTAGGCCACACGTTTGGTGTAGTAGTAAGAAGCCGCGGCCTTGGAGGAAATATTACAGCCTCTGTGCGAAGTATATTCGGTGGAGAAATTAAAGAATATACTGAAATGATTGAAGATGCCCGTAAGGTCGCTATAGACCGTATGATTCAAAATGCACATGCCATGGGAGCAAATGCAATCGTGATGATGCGATTTGACTCTGGTGAAATCGGACAAACGATGTCTGAAATCGTCGCTTATGGTACTGCAGTTGTGGCTGAGAAAAATTAGCGATGCCCTATTTCATGAGCATTTACTTCGCCCTTCAATTGTTGGTTATTATTATCGCTATTATTAGTACGTTTATATATCGCCGTAGGCGGCTAAAGCAACGCACGCTTCAGCCTCCAGCTGGTTTCCAGATAACGAATGAAATATTTATTGATCCGACAACGGGCGTTCAGCAGCAAGTATGGTTTAACCCTAGTACTGGAGAAAGATTTTATGAAAGAACAGATAACAATAAAAAATAAGCTAATTCACGGTGGTTAAAGCTGCCTTGAATTAGCTTATTTTTTTAAAATTCAATTAGAGTCCTGCTAAGCGCACCACAGCATGACTACTCATAAGCCCGTATTTCAACAACTTCAGCATAAGGGCATCCATTTGTAGCTTCAATTACAACGCGGATCTTATTGGTACGGATAGGCTCCAGCTGATGCGTCCGTTTACGTTTTCTATTATCCGTCTCACGCAGCAATACCTTCCATTGCTCATCGACAAAAGCCTCAATTCGATAATCCTTCACCAGCTCAGGAATAACTTCAAATGGCGTTCTATGATGGTGCAGGTTGATTAGATCCTCATTCACATCATCATTGAAGGTAATATGAATATTGGATATGAAAACAGAGGAATCCCACTCAAGAGAAAGCCACTCTGGCTTATTGCTCTCCATTCGATTAGAAACCCATGTATGAGGACCGCCATAAGGTCTTGTATAGCCATCAATAGCAGATACCGCTTCGTATGCTGTAGTCTCAGGGAATGCCTTGAAGCAGAAAGGTGTTCTGTGCAGCCCTTTCATTTGCCAAGCCATGGTCTGCTGCGTATCCGAGTAACTAGAGAAATCAGCGGATGAATCGATCTTGTTCTCGAAGCACAACACACCGTAAAGCGGCGTTTCAGACGTATACAATTGCAGCTCCGGGTTCGACTGAATGACAACGAATAAATTGATCGCTTCTTCCGCCTTATAATCAAGCGCAAAATCAACCCACTGCTTCGTTCCCTGTGTTACTTTCACGGTATGCTTGGAGATAAGTCCCATTGGAATATAGTTTTCTTTTTTTCCAGTAGAATGTATTTCAATCGTCATTTCTGTATTCGCCAAAGCATCAACAAGCAAAGACAGCTTATTTAGCTCCGAAGTGACCGGGAACGTTATTCCGACCGGATTCAGTAAAGAATAAACCTTAGACGCATCATCTATATGCACGTTTCTCATCGTACTCGAAGCAGCTGCTTTGGCGCTTCTCCCCAAATCGCCGGCATCCTCATTGCGAATACCAATAATGGAAGCATCTTGTCTAAGGAGTGTTTGCTGCAGCTCTGCAAGATGAGACTGACTTAGCTCTCTTGGTGTAATTCCCTTCATAGCAGAGATGGCAGCTCCCGTCCCGGCCGCTTCTCCCATTACCGCACAAGTAGCCATTACTCTAGTCGTGCCAAAAGCAACATGTGTCGCACTAACATTTCTGCCGGCGAACAATAAATTATTAACGTTGCTGGAATACAGCGAACGGAACGGAATATGGTACGTACCATCTGCATGGAAGTGTTTGGAGCCGCTCTCTTCCGCATACATTCCCTTTGGTGGATGCAAATCGATGGACCAGCCACCGAACGCTACTCGATCCTCAAATTGCTCCTGCGCCACGATATCATTCTGATTGAGGATATAATCACCAACAAATCTCCTGTATTCCCGTTTGCCTGGAAGAGATCCTACCCATTCCAGAGTCATATTATCCGCTTCAAATTTCCCTGAGTTTTTAATATAATCCCAGATGCCATAAATAACGGACCACAGCTCATCCCGTATTCTCTCATTCTCATGAACGGTATCCAGCTCCCCGCCCCATTCAATCCACCAGTAGTGGCAGCCCGAATCTCCGCTTCGCATTACCCGGCGTACCGGTATGGAGGTTTGGGAAATATCCTTGGCAAAGCTTGGCGGGATATATTTGACTGGTTGGCCTGCATCCTTTGTATAAAATAAAATCGTGCTTCCGAGCGTGATGTCATCCGCAACTTCAGGAGCCCAATCCTCCTTAAATTCATGATGCGCTTCCCGTCCAATTCGAAACTTTGCTCCTGCTAGAAAACCGACCAGACCGTCCCCGGTGCAATCTAAAAACATTTTGCTCTCGAAGCGAATTTTGCGTTCAGATCCCATCATCCAGCCTGTCACGGAATGAATCTGACGATCCACCTCTGAGCCTGTTGCTTCAACCTCATGTACATCTGTGTTGAGGAACAGCTCGATGTTTTTCTCCGCTTTAACGGCCTCTAATACGATCAGATCCCAAAGATAAGGATTGCCATCAGGATTGCGATACTGATTTTCTACGAACAATTCACCCATAATACCCGTTTCTCTGGCATAACGATTCACGCCATGCCCTGTAGCACCGCATACCCAAACGCGCACCTCGCTGCTGGAGTTGCCGCCCAAGACAGGTCGGTTCTGTACCAAGGATACGGTCTGTCCTAGTCTTGCCGCAGCAATGGCAGCGCAAACGCCGGCGAGCCCGCCACCAATGACGGTTACTTCTGTCTTTATAATTTCAGATCTCATATCATAACGCTCCTTTTCTTTGTGAGTGATCAGCCCTTAACGGCAGAGCCCGATATGCCCTGAATAATATATTTTTGACCGATGATAAAAATTAGGATCATAGGGACAATCGCAGCGGTTGCCGCAGCCATCATGCCGTTGTAATCGACGTTATTTTCCAAAATAAAATTTTGCAAGCCAAGCGGGATCGTATATAAATTGGGGCTGGATAAAAATACGAGCGCGTTCTCAAAGTCATTCCAGTGCCACGAGAAGTCGATAATCGTAAAGGTAGCTAGTGCCGGCTTCGCTAAAGGCAGAACAAGCTTAAAGAAAATGCGAAAATGACCAGCACCGTCTATAAAAGCAGATTCCGTAATTTCCTTTGGAATGCTCATAAAAAATTGTCTTAGCATAAACACGCCAAAAATCGAGAACAAGCCCGGCAATATAAGCGCCCAATGCGTATTGTATATATGCATCCAGTTAAACATGATGAACTTCGGAACAAAAATAACCTGTGGCGGTATCATCATCATGGACAAGTAGACGAGAAACATGGCATTCCTGCCTCTAAACTCGATTCTCGCAAAACCATAAGCAGCGAAAGCGGATAGAAACACTGCGCCGACTGTGCTAATAATGGAGATTTTAAGTGAATTCAAATAATAGGTGATGAAGTTATAGTCACCTGTCCAAATTCGTTCATGGCTTCTCCAATCAAGCTTAGAGGGCAGCCATCTTGTAAATACTTCACTTGGACTCTGCAGGGACGTGCTGACCATCCATAGAAACGGAAGTATCATGAACACGCCGCAAATGAGCATGAGTACAGTTAACGGCATCTTGGTTTTGACAGAGCTGACTAGATTGTTCATTGAAAACTCCCCTTTCTAATAGTGGACCCAGCGCTTCTGGCTAATCCATTGAATAACGGTTATCCCCATAATAATAGCGAACAAGAACCATGATATCGCTGAAGCATAGCCCATTTCATAATAGCTGAAGGCTGTTTTGTAAATGTATAGCGACAAGATCGTCGTGCTTCCGCTCGGACCGCCCTGTGTAATCGCTTGAATGATGGAGAAGGATTTCATCGTCATGATTAAGCCCGTAATGAGCAGCATAAAGGTAGTCGGACTAACAAGCGGCCATACAATTCGCCACGTGACAGTCCGGCTCTTCGCGCCGTCTATCTTCGCTGCTTCCAGCAGTTCAGGCGACACTTCTTGAAGCGCAGCAAGATAAATAATCATGTTGTAGCCTAACAAGAACCAGATCTGTATGATGTCAATCGCATACATCGCAGTCTCGGTATCAGCGAACCAGCCTGGCGGCGATACAATGCCAATCCAGCGAAGTATTTCATTGATCGGCCCTTGAGAGGGTTGAAACAAGAGCATCCAAACGAATGCAACAGCTACCCCGCTAGAAATATAGGGAAGAAAAAACATCCCCCGCAGCAGCCCTTTCAGATATACATTCTTATTCAGAACGAGAGCGACGACAAAGGATAGTCCAAGCGATACTGGAACAGAAAGAAGGAATATCGCCGTATTCTTAATCGCATTATAAAACTGATCATCCTGAAACATTCGCTTTATATTGTCCATTCCCGTGAACGAGACATTTGGATTCGAAAATTGATAATCGGTAAAAATCAGTCCAAAGGAAAATAACGCAGGTACGACAAAAAACAATAATACGCCCAACATATTCGGAAGAATAAACACATAACCCAACCAGCTTTGCTTGCGCATCCAGCTCGTTTTACTCATAACAACCCGCCTTTCTTCGTTCACCCGTAAAAAAAAGTAAGAAGGACAAGGCTGCTCCTTCTTACTTTCTTTACGCAGCTTATTTCTTGATGAATTCGTTGTGCCGCTCTGCCATATTTTTCAACGTCGTGTCGATATCTTGCTTATTGAGGAAGTACTTCTCATATTCTTCTTTGCGCGCATCGATCACTTGCTGAGGCACGTTAAGCTGGAATGATTCGAATTTGCCGAATACCACTTTGTTAAGAGAATCCCGATCATAATTTTCTTCATACCCTTTTAGGAGCAAATCAATCGCTTCCGTGCTGTCTACACTTTTGGATGACGGAATACGTCCGCCCGGAGCCATTGGCAGCATTCCGCCATCAGCGTACCATTTCACAAATTCCCAAGCCGCTTCTTGATTTTTGGATTTCGCGTTAACCGAAATCACGTCGCCCAATCCGCCTGGATATTTGAAGTTGGTTTGATCCTTGGAGATACGCGGAATTGGTGCAAAAGCAATTTTGAAATCATGCGGGAAATCGACTAGATTGTTCGCATTACGGAATATAAATTCACCAGCTGTCAGCATCGCTGTCTCGCCTTTTAGGAACATCGTATCCACCGGCATCTTGCTGGTCAGCTGCTCGCCATATTCCGGAGTTGATTTATCCTTGAACATCATGTTGTGCAAAATTTCAAACCCTTGTTTCCAATAAGCATTATCGAAGTTGGATGTGCCGTCTGCTTTCACGTACCCGTCTCCACCGATCGTGCCGTCGAATTGCGTAGTAAATGCAGCATCATGCTGGAGCAAGCCCCATACATTAGGTTGTTTCAATTTCAGTGCATATTCCTGTAAATCAGACCATGTCCAATCTAGCGGAGGAATAGGCAAACCTGCCGCATCAAGCATATCTTTGTTCAACCAGATGAACGCCATGTTTTTCTTTGTAGGCATGCCGTAATACTTGTCATTAATCATCCATTGCTTAGCTTCAGGACCCATTTGCTCATCAATGTTGTAATCCGTCTTTGCGCTCATATCTACGGCTACACCTGCATCTATTCTCTTTTGAAGGCGAGAGAGGGTGTAGTTTATATAAATATCTGCATCTTGCCCGGCAAGCAAAGCAGTATCCAGCTTTAAGTTGCCCGCATCATCATTAACGAACCGAACATATTCCACTTGTACATTTGGATTCTCGGCATTCCATGCGTCAACAACTGCTTGAGGTCCCGCTTCAGGAGGCACGCCGCCCCATAGCGTAAGCTTAATCTTTTTGGTTGTTGTGGCGCCGCTGTTTGTTGGTGTCCCCGAAACATTATTTTTGTTGTTCCCACCGCATCCAGCGATCAGAACCATGACAAGAATAAGAGAAAGAGCACTGATCAACATTCTGTTTCTTTTCATTTCTTTGCCCCCTACAAACTTGTTTAATTGCTTAGTTAAATCTTATCACCGGGCATTTCGCGGGGTAAGGAACGATATTTGGCGATTCATGATACATTCTTTGGATCATTTATTTTGCTCTTTGCGATATTCACTTGGCGTCATGCCGCACCATCGTTTAAATATTTTAATAAAATAGTTGTCATTCTCGAATCCTACTTGCCTTGCAATCTCGCCTATTGATTGGCTTGTTTCCTCAAGCAGCATCTTTGCTGCCTCGATTCGGCGGTTCTGTACATAGTGAATAAAGGTTTGGCTCGTTTTTTTCTTAAACAAATCACTCACATAGCTTGCATCCATAGAGATGAGCTCAGCTGCACGTTTTAATGTGATTTCCTCAGCGTAATGCTCCTCAATATGGCGGATAATTTTATTCATCTCAGGATGATCCGTAGGTTCAGACGTATTCTTCTTAGGAAACCACTTGGCTGCTTTCCTTAATTGCTCTCGCTGCTCTAATTCAAGGGTTACCTTCTCTAGTGCCTGCGTCAACCCGCTCACATCCATTGAAAGCTTAAGTAAATAGCTGGACGCTCCGAACTCCAGCGACTGCCTTGCATACTCGAACTCATTCATACAGGTAAGCATAACGAATCGGCAATCAAGCCCTTCTTTCCTGACAGATTTCAGCAGCTCTACTCCATCCATCATGGGCATATCAATATCGGAAATGACCACGTCCGGCCGCAATTCTCGAATCACCTGCAACGCTTCCTCGCCGTCATTAGCAGTGGCTATAATTTCAAAAGGAAGATTAGCTTTGCTCATCAGCTTGCTGAGACTCGCTCTTGCATGCTGTTCATCATCAACGATCAATACGGTCCACATCGCTGTCAGTCTCCTTTAAATAGGGTTTCGATAATAATAGAGGGAGATGCATCATAACCTTTGTTCCCTCTTCTGATGAGGCAAGGGACAAGCCCGTACTCTGATTTTTGAAAAGAAGCTCCAAGCTTTCTCGAATATTTTGAATACCGATGCTTTTCCGCTTACGGAACACCTTCTTCTCTTTGGCACGTTCTACCCCTACTCCATTGTCCGCCACTTCAAGATACAAAAGATCATGTCTCGCCTCTGCTTTGATTTCAATTCGGCCGTCACTCCGTCTCCCTCCAAACCCATGTATAATGGCGTTTTCTACCAAAGGCTGAAGACAGAATTTCGGAACCAGTGCAAAGTTTAGCTCGTCACTTAGCTCATAGCTGACTGTAATATGCCCACCGAAGCGAGCGCTTTGTATGCGCATATAGGAATCGATAAGCGCAATCTCATCTTTCAGCAATATAAGGTCGACCTCTACATTCAATGTCGTCTCTAATATTTTTCCGAGCGAAACACAAATTTCATAAATGTCATCCTCATCCTTCTCAAGCGCTATGCTTTTAATAACATTAAGCGTATTCAAAAGAAAATGCGGGTTCATTTGAGATAAGAGAACCTGAAAGCGGACGATCTGCCTCTGACGTTCCTCTAATTGAAGCCGTTCCATTAAGCCATTTATATCGTCAATCATGGTATTGAAGCTTCGCGTGAGTGCAAGAATTTCACCTCGCCCTTGTTCTGGCAGCTTTACTTTGAGGTTAGTCTTGACCGATATCTCCATCTTTCGCTGCAGCGTTTTTAGAGGAACAGTAATCGTTGAAGAAATAAAATAGGTCATCATGACAAACACAAGCGTAATCAACCCGAAGATGGCGAAAAAGCGTTTTTTCAACGTTTCCACTTCTTCAAACAGCAAGGACAAGGGTACTTTTTTCACAATAAATCCATTTAACTGAGCAATATGGCTGAACGTATACAATACCTTCTCATCTTGGCTAACAATGGAAGCGGATGCAGAGGGCTCTTTTACTTCGAGCATCGCTGATAAAATGGCGGGATCAATCGCTTCATCGGCATCGGACTGCACCATTGATTTTCCTCTATGATCCAATAAATAATAAATGCCTTCGCGCTGCCTATCTCTCATCACCTTGTTGAACCATTGCTCATAATCGATGCTGATACGGGCATAGGCGTACTCTTTAAGATTCTCATCGCGGAGCATCTGATAGAGACTAAGCATATTTTGATTGGGTTTAATAACCGGACTCACATAATTGGTATCGCTTGCATTCCAAATGGAGCTTTCCCCTTCATTGGAGGAAAGCATCTTTACCCATGCTTCACTCGTAATCGAGGAGTAATTCAGTGGCTCACGAGGAGCAAAGGAGGTATAGGCATAACCTTGTTTATCTACCAGCGTATAATACACCGTTGCACCAGTCAGGAAGAAGCTGTTCTCAATGCTTGCGAACTTATTCTCCACCAGTTCCTTCCGCGTTAGCGGATCTTTCTGCTCCGGATTTTTCATAACCGAGCGGATGGTGTCATCCTGTTCTAATAGCAGGCCTGTCTTCATAACAAGCCCGAGCACATCCAGGAAAGACTTCTCGATATCGAGAAGCTGATCCTCGTTTTTGGCGGAGGCTTCCTCCTGCAGAACTCTTTCCGTTTCACTGAAATTATAAATAACTAATAAAACGAACGGAGCTAGCACTAGCAGCAAAAAAGCCATCAATATTCTGTTTTTGAACGTTTCTGGAGTTAAGCCTCTAATCCATTTGTTCACGCGATATGCCTCCCAAGTGCTCTCATCTGTTTAAAAATTGATTCGACATACCTCTCAAGATAACGCGAATAGTCCGTAGGAGCAAGCTTGAAAATAAAGCGGATAACTCTCCTTCATCATGACATAAACGAATGGATTGACCTAACTTGCGGTGTTTGCGCCCAGTGAAAAAAAAGAGCCCTTAGGGGCTCCCTCAAATGGCGTGTTGTCGCATACCGTAAATTATCTTCTTGAAAGCACCTTCGTGCTCCGCTTAATTCTGTATTTATAGAGAGTCCTTTTTTTAACGAGGCATTCTATTCATAAAACGTTCCGTGTTCTTCATAAAGCCATACTTTTCGTATAGTCCATGACCATCGAGCGTACCAAGTAGACCCATCATTCCTTCAAATTGCTCGGTTATCACTTCTACTAATTTCTTCCCTAGCCCGGCGCCTCTATATTCCTCATCAATATAAACGTCGTACAGATAATACATAGTCGCAAAGTCCGTCACTACACGAGCAAAACCAACCTGCTTGTCCCCATCATACACGCCAAAGCAGACCGAGTTATTTATAGATTTTTTTATCATTTCTAATGACCTTTTATTCGCCCAATAGCTTCTAGCTAAGAAGCCACAAATGGTGTCAAACTTAAGCATTGATTTATCATCGCTTATTACATACCGGTCATACAATAGCTCCATATTAACACCCAACCTCTCTTATCCTTTTAGAAAACCAGAAGCCTTATGTTCGCGAAGCCAACTGATCATAAAATCAAACAACTCTACAGAATACGTGTGTTCTTGGGGTCTTGAGGGCATTGTCTCTACAATTTGTTGTACATTATTTTCAATCGATACGGATTCAATGAAACTGACCAAACCCGGAATAAATGAATTTAAAGCTTCAAAATAGTGCTTTTGCGGTTCAATAAATGTTAAATTCATTTCAAACCCGCTGCGTCCCCTGGTTGCGTCACCCTCTTTGCGTTTACGCAGCTCAGCCTCATTTATGCTCAATAGGTAATACTTATCTGGAAAGCCAATCTTGCGGGCAAGCAATTGCTTACGGAAATAATCCGTTAGGAACTCAAGCGACTGTCCGCCAAAGAGAGTATACCCAAAAGCCCAGTTGTACCAGAAAGGCTGAAATAGATCGATATCAATAACAACAAAACGATGGTCCTTACTCTTCTCCTGCGCTATTCTGAAGCGATCAAGCTGACGCTCAAAAAACCATTCAGGATACTCGTTTTCTGGGCGTTTCCACAACGTATTCACTTCGGGAATATGATAACCGCCGTATTTTAATGCTAATGCGCTTGAGGTGGTCGTCTTGCCAACTGCACTCGCACCTTCCATATGTATAATTGTCATGATAACACCTTCACATTCCGCTTAACTCTGCGTTTATAGGAAATCCATGAAATGAATAGCGATTCCTCTGCTTTATGGCTTGCAACCTTATCTATGAAGTAAAAATCTTGGGGACCTACCTCTATTTTTGTAATGGGCAGCACCGGCGATTCACTAATCCACTCGTCAAAAGACACGACAGAATGACTAACCATTTTGAACGTATCCTGTGGTAAAATGTACACCATTCCGCTCGTCCAAGGTGCTTTATTTTTAGTCTCGCTAGTGATAGAGAAGAAATAATAGCTCTGAGATGCCTTCACTTTTAAACAAGCATTTCGAAAGTTGCCTACCACTTTACTCCGATCAAAAACCGCATAAAACAACGGCCAAATGCCATCTTTTGTGCCAAATATGGCTTCTACATATTTACCGTTAAAAAGCGTCTGCTTTCTTAACTCGAATTGTTCAATATTTTTATGATTTGACCCGTGCATTATGACTGGTTTTGTCATTGCAATATACTGAACAAAACGGAATTTGGGAAAAGTGCTGGCGTACATTATTTCAGATTTATTGCGGACAGCATCCGAATACAATCTTTCATATTCATTGACCTCGTCCTCTGTGAACTTAAATACAGGGGAGCGATAAAATAGAAGTCCCAGCAGCACTGATACTACCTTGGTTACCATACAATTCCCTCTATTCGGACAGAGCCATTATTTTTTCACACTTCTTATGAAGGTATTGCCCACAACAAGCGTAACGGCGATAACAACAATAATTACTAGAGTATCTTCAGTATCATGCACACGATGGGTTAAATCGAACAGATACCCTAATTCGAAAAACAGGATAACTAACCATATAGCAAAATAATGTTTTGTGCTCATCGTATCAGCCTCTTTTCTCAAAACGAGTTATTTAGTAAAATAATTCTCGCTTTGCTTCCAATTATTTTTCACAAGCATAAAAACGATAATCAACAAAAATAGGCCGCCTATATAAAACAGCACTGTTTTTAAATTAATTGCTTTTCCTTCATATTCGCTCCCATACGCTGCCTTAATGAAAGAACCATCGTCCTGCTTTATCGCAATGGCCTCATTTATCGATATATCCTTGATTGCGTAGTATTCCGTTCCTTTCGGATAAACGTTTGAGAAATTGCCAGAGTACGTTCCTTCTTTGTCTGAATAGGAAGTAACCATACCGATTTTAGAGCCAATCTGTGCGGATTCCACCTGAGTATTTGAAACAATGTAAGACTTGCCTTCGTTCACAACGAAACGATACGCCCAATCCGCATAAGCAGTCCCTAACGCAATAAATGTACTTACCGTGAAAAAAATGCTTATTAAAAACATAAACTTCCTCATTTGGTCTAACCTCCCTGTATTGTATCTTATTATGACGAAAAGATAGAGAGAGAGTTGCATGAGAATCATAATAAACAAATAAGGGGCTGTCTCAGAAGTAGGATTACCTACGCTTGAAACAGACCCTGCTTTGTTTTTTTGAAGGAGCATAAGCATATTTTCTCTATCGCTTACGAACCTAATCACTCTTATTTAAACCATTCGTAATGAATTAAAATTACAACGAACTCCAGAATCGTTATTTTGCGAAAAATAGATCCTAACACCTTACATAACTTACTATAACGTCAATTAGGTTCGTTAAAATGAAACAAACGTAGTTTTTTGCATAATAAGCATAGTACAGTTCGTTAGAGTAAAGATCATGGGTTTTGGGTTGTGAATATGTGAGAGGCAGCTTCTTCCGCATAATTTAATATAAGTATACGTTGGCCATGCCCCTCTAATCGATTTACGACTTGTTTAGCCGTTTCGAAATTAAAGGTGACGCGCCCCGTGGTCTCAAATCCTTCCGGCATCGGAACGCAGCGATGAACCTTCGCGACAACAAATACGGTATACGTATCTGTTTCCGTCCAATACCAGCAGGCAACAGGTATTCTCTCCGGCATCAGCAGCAGTCCGGCTTCCTCCACCGTCTCCCGATCTAGCGCCTCGTCGATGCTCTCGCCCGGTTCAATTCTTCCGCCAACCGTCGTTAGCGTCTGCTCGTTGCGATCCMACACCATCACGATAGAGCCATCCTCGAGCAAAGGAATACTATGTATGCCAGCGATTCTTTTATCCGTCGGAAGCTCATTCACTCTCTTCAACATAAAATCCTCTCCTTCTGCCTATTGCTGCTTATCTTCTAGAAGGTGACAGACCTCTTCTAGCTTCAAACCGCGAGATCCTTTTACTAAAACAACATCATCTTTACTCAGGATTCGCATGCACTCTTCAGTTAAAGCTATTTTTGATGTGAAATGTTTGGCTTCTCCCTCAAAACCATTATCGAGAAGCGTATCCGAAATTATTTTGCTTATATGACCGAAAGTAAACACCGAGTGAATTTTTGATAAATCCACACTCCGGGCTACTTCTTCATGAAACGCTGCCTCGGCATCTCCTAGTTCGAGCATGTCCCCTAATATTAATACTTTTTTATGGAATCCCTCTAAGTTTTGAACCGTTTCAATGGCCGCCTGCATAGAAACAGGACTGGCATTCCAAGCATCGTTAATAATTAAGAAACCTTTGGCCGACCAAATCCGCTCCATTCTCATTCCTGAAATCTCTAAATTGCTCAGCCCTAATTGAATATGTTCTTCATCGATTTTAAAAAGGTTTGCAACAGCAATCGCGGCAATGGCATTGGCCACATTATGGCTACCAAGGAGCGGCAATCGAAATGGCATATGATATTGCTTTAATGTGAATAAGAGATCTGATTGCTTGTGCTCTATATTCAGAGGAAAATAATCGTTGGATGGAGATAGACCGAATCGAATGGTTGCTCCTGTCCACGGAAAGCCTCTCTCCTCCAGTCCCTTAACGAGCAGCGGCTCATCGCCATTAAACAGGAAATTCCCTTCAGAGTTTAGTCCCTCAATTATTTCCAACTTGGCCAAAGCGATTTGTTCTCTAGAACCTAGATTCGACAAGTGAGAAACGCCAATCATTGTAATTATAGCAACATCAGGCTTTGCAATTTCAGACAGAATTTTAATTTCACCTCTGTTGCTCATGCCCATTTCTAAAACAACGATTTCTGTATCATCTCTAACCTCTAATAAAGAGAGCGGAAGTCCGTACTCGCCATTGGGATTTCCACTTGTTTTCTGAACGTTAAACGTTGTACTCAATAAGGTATAGGCCATATCCTTAACCGTTGTTTTGCCATTACTGCCTGTTACAGCAATTACCTTGCAGTTTAATTGGCTTCGATACGCCATGGCGATGTTTTGCAGTGCTTTTAACGTATCTTCTACTATAATAATCGGTAAGCCTTCAGGTGGCGGGATATGATCTGCTTGCCATAAAGAAGCAACTGCCCCCTTTTCAAAAGCCTGCTTAACGTACTTGTGTCCATCGTCGATCCGTACGATTGGAATATACAAATTGCCAGGATGAATCGTTCTTGTATCAATGGATACGCCATGGACCTTTTGATCCAAGAATCCAAACAAGCTATCTTGCAACGCATAACCATCAGACATATTTGTAATTTCTTCAAGGGAACGTATGATCATTAAAATCCTCCCTTTATCAGGTTTACACACTTGTACAGATACCCATATTTTACCTTAAATTAAAATACTTCGCTCGTATTTCCCTTCCGTTCCTAAATATATGCCCTGTGCTATATAAATGAACAAAAACGCTTGCGGCTATGAGCTGGAAAGCGCATTTCGAACAGCTAATATATATTTTGACTGATCCAGCGGGTTGACGCCTCGTCTTACCCGTTCCGCCTTTACATCAGGCGGACATTCGCGATATCCGGCGAAGAAGGTTGCAAGCGCACCTCTGCCCTTGGTAAGCGATCCAAATCTCGCAGGAAACTCAAGCGACGTAGCAACAGGAATGATCCCTTCAATTTCCATTCTCTCCTGCCTGACGACTGGCGTATCAAACTCGCCTCGCATTAGAATGAGCTCGTTCATCAGCTTGCCGCCCGTCTCTTCTGGGGCAGAGAGGCGGAAGGACAGCATCGGCTCCAGCAGCTTTACTCCAATGCGCGACAAACCATCCATAATGCCCATCGGGGTTGCGACTGCAAAATCTAGCGGATGCGTATGCCACACATGATGCTCGCCCTCAATAAGAGTAACCTTTATATCCGTTACTTCCCAGCCAAATAACCCCTGCTGAAGCGCTTCGGGCACACTTCTTGCCACCTCGTTCTGATAGCGGTCAAGCAGCCGCTCTGATCGGACAACGGAGCTAAACGTTATCCCGCTCCCGCGCTCACCAGGCTCAATATGAAACCGCAGAATTGCCCAGCATGGCTTCGGCATCGTATAGGCAATGAAACCCTCGCCTGATTGAGCAGGCGTCTCTTTATAGATAACCGATGGCTGATCGAATTCAGCCTTTAAGCCGTACCGATTGTTCAGCACATGCGTCAGCACCTCAATCTGAATCGGCCCCATGACTTTCAGGTGCAGCTCGCGCTGCTCCTGCAGCCATTGCAAATCGAGCAGCGGATCTTCATCCGCAAGCTCATGCAGCGCCGCAACGACAGCCGGATATTCGGCTTCGTTGCTCCAGCGCACCTGTACCGTCAGCAGCGGAACAGCCATCCGCGTCTCACCGGGAACAAACTCAGCGCTGCCTATAATGTCGCCAATGCGCGCCTGAGTCCAGCCGCAAACCGCTGCAATATCGCCTGCCGCGAGCAGCCCTACATCCTCGGCCTTTTGCCCATCGATTTTGCGAATCTGCGTAATTTTCTCTTCGATCTGCTGCGTCTCATTGCGGACGGAATCACGATTGCGAATCACCCCGCTGTACAGGCGGACATAGGCGATTCTGCCCATCGCTGCATCGCGCTCAATACGGAAGACGACGCCCGACACCGGACCGTCTGAGACGATTTGGGGCGGCGGCAGCAGCGTAATCATTGCTTGCATGAGAGGCTCGATGCCTATCCCACGATTCGATGCGCCAAAAAGAATTGGAAATAATTCACCGCGCTGCGTAAGCGCAGGCAGCAGTTGATTCAGTTCTGCTTTGGGCAGTGTGCCACTGTCTAAATATTGAAGAAGCAACGTTTCATCTTGCTCTGCCACAGCTTCCTCCAACAGTTGCAAATAACGCTGCGCTTCCTCCGTCTCACTCCCTGCTATTCCCGAAACGAGCAGGCTAACTCCACCGCTGAAACTATCCTCGAGACCAAGCGGAGCCTGAACTGGCGCTGCTTGATTGGATAACAAACGCTTAATTTGCTGGATCGTTCCTATTGGATCTGCACCGATTCGGTCCAGCTTGTTCACGTAAATAAGCGTTGGAATGTTTCGTTCGCGCAGCGCATGCCATATGACTTCTGTCTGTGCCTGCACACCCTCAACTGCCGACAGAATAAGCACCGCTCCATCCATGACGCGCAGTGAACGTTCGACCTCAGAGAGAAAATCGACGTGCCCCGGTGTATCGACCAGATTAATCGTTACTCCTTGCCAAGTAAAACGGGTTGCTGCTGCACGTACCGATATGCCTCTTGAGCGTTCCACTTCTAGAAAATCCGTCTGTGACGTGCCTGCATCCACGCTGCCAAGCGAACGAATGCGACCGCTATGGAATAAAATCTGCTCTGTTGTAGTCGTCTTCCCCGCATCAACGTGAGCAAATATTCCGATGTTCCTTATATGTGTTGAAGCATTTGGCTCCATATTGCATATCCCCTTACTCTCACTAGCTGTTCCTTTCCTTATCCTACCGCTGAAAGCGTTTTACAGCAACAAAAAACGACCCACCGGGCAAATGCCCGATGAGCCGTTAATAAATATGCTTCTTAATCCATTAGCCTTGATGAATCGCTTCAATATCAATTGAAATCTTCACTTCGTCGCCAATGAGCACGCCGCCCGTTTCAAGAGCAGCATTATACGTTAAGCCGTAGTCGCTGCGTTTCAGGCTGCCCGTCGCGCTAAAGCCTACTTTATCGTTGCCCCAAGGGTCTTTGCCTGCGCCTTCGAAGCTGACTGCAAATTTCTCGGAACGTGTGACGCCATGAAGGCTCACATCGCCAACAACGGAATATTCGCCGTCGTCTGTTTTTGTGATTGCCGTTGCAGTAAATACAAGCTTCGGAAACTTCTCGATATCAAAAAAATCATTGTTGCGCAAATGTGCGTCACGATCCTTGTTGCGTGTGTCCACGCTATCAAGATCAATCGTAAGCTGGATATCAGCTGAAGTCAGGTCATTCGCATCAGCGGAAATATTGGCTTCAAACGCATGAAAAGTACCTTTTACTTTTGCGATCATCATATGCTTTACCGAGAAATCGATGCTGCTGTGCGTGGAATCAACCGTCCATTGTGATTTTGCCATTTTAAAATTCCTCCAAATAAAATATTAACTTACTTTTTAAAACTTACTAACTTATATTATGTATATTTATATCTTATTGCGTAATCCTATTTATGTCAATTGTATTTACAAAAAAAAGACACCAGTGAAGTGGTTAAACTTCTCTGATGTCCATTATTCATTATGATTTGAGCGAGCAGCTTTGCCTTAGCTCATCTTAACCCTGCAAAACTGCGGATTTCTCCTTATTATCACGCTTAACGAGCCCATATTTCTCCCATTTTCTACTCTTCCATCGGAAAAACATAATAACGGCTCGCAGCCATTCATCTGCTGCAATCGCCAGCCAAATACCAGCGAGGCCCATATCAAGCTGGAATACGAAGAAGTAGCCAAGCGGCAAGCTCATTGCGACCATAGAACCCATTCCGATATACAGAGGGTACTTTGCATCGCCTGATGCACGCAGTGAGTTGATAAGCACGATATTAATCGTACGGCCAGTCTCCAGCACGATGCTTAGCAGGAGCACATTTATGCCCAGCCGAACAATTTCCTCATCGTCCGTAAACATTCGCATGAGCGGCTCGCGGAACAAAATAACGAGCAACACGGCAAGCAAGGTTACGGCACTTGCCCAGCGCACGCTTTTCCATACTTGACGGTAGGCAATCGTTTGCTCGCCTGCACCGACCATCCTGCCTACGATAATCGCAGTACCCATGCCAATTGCGAAGGCAAACAGGTACGTAAACATCGAAATATTATTCGCATAGTTTTTCGCCGCCAAGGAGGCCGCGCCAAGATACGTAGCATAATACAAAAATACGATTTGGCATGCCTGATACATCACTTGCTCCAATGCAGACGGAATGCCGATTCTCAGTATTTTAAGGATATACTCCTTGGACAATGCAATATAATACTTGATTTCAATCCGTACTGACATAATCCGGTACAGCATCCAGAAGAAGACGATGAGCGCTAAACCACGGCTAATGACTGATGACAACGCCGCACCTTGAACTCCCATCTCCGGAAATCCGAATTTCCCGAAAATAAGCAAATAGTTTCCGATAATATGAACGATATTCATGCCAAGCGATACGAACATCGCTTCCTTTGTAAAACCGTGTACACGAATAATGGCAGATATCGAGTTGATGATAGCTTGAAGGAAAATCATGCCGCCTACAATGGCTAAATAGCTTTTCGCATGTTCAAGTATTTCACCTTGCAAATTTAACGTTTGCAGCAAATGTCCGCCGAACAACACGAACATAAGGCTTATAAAAATCCCGACTACTAGATTGAGCGAGATTGCGAGCGCTGATATTTTGGCAGCTTCTACATACTTGCGAGAACCGATATATTGCGCAACGACTATGGATGCCCCGTTGCCGATTACCTCTAATAGTAAGATTGCTATATGCAAATATTGATTTGATGCACCAACGCCGGATACCGCATTATCCGAAATTGCACTCAGCATCAGCGTATCTGCAATACCCATCAGCATAAACAAAAAGATTTCTAAAAATATGGGCCATGTCAGAAAAAATAAGCTTAAGCCCTTCTGATCCTTTTGCCCTGTTCCATTACCAGCCTCTGCTGTTGTCATGCTGTCACCTGCTTCTATTATAAAAAGTAAAACACAAGGTATCGTAGCATATAAAATAGCTTATTGCACGTTAGAATCGTACCTTTACATAAATAATTTTTTTGTATTTCTTCTACTAAAACAATCTTCCTATAATGCCGAGTCGTTACCTTTTTAGAAGCAGAAGATTCACAGTTAGAAAGAAAAATCAACTTTTAAACATGTTATAATTAGTGTCTAATTTTATTCAACGATACAGTAACAAATAAGGAGTGTACCTCATGAATTCAATATTGTTTATTGCAGCGTGGGCTATAGTTGGCATTTCTATTGGCGGTCTAATCGTGGTTTTTAAAAATAGATCTAAGAAATAAGTATAATCCAGCCTTTTTTACAATAAAAAAAGACTGTACTTGGGTCGCCAAAGCAACCTAAGAACAGTCTTTCTCTTTATAATATAAAATGATAGATATCATTATTGCTCTTCAGACTCTTCCTCAGCTGCTTCTTCTTCAGCTGACTCTTCTTCTGCTTCCTCAGAGGATTCTTCCTCCGTAGCTGCAGCAGCTTCTTCCACTTCTTCTTCCAGTTCAGCCTCAACAGCTTCTACTACTTCTTCAGCTGGAGCCTCTTCCGAAATCAGTTCAGCGGTTTCTTCCACGCCTTCTTGAACTACTTCTTCTTCTTGGCTCATGTTTATTCACCTCCTACTTCTTATTACCTTAATTGTAGCGCTTTCATAGAACTAAACAAGAGGTGTAAAATGTCGTTTCATAGGAACTATTTCCGCATTTTGTATTGTTCGATTCCATTTGCGTTTCTTCGACTTTTTTTCCCCGCCAGAGGTCTAGTACTTCGTTCCGACTTACGGCGGTTTTGCATAACAGATGAACTAGATAAGATGTATAACGACTAGTAAAATCGCTTCTATAATATAACTGTATAAGGTGCTATCATTACTTTCAGGGGGCTCATTCCATGCATTATTTATTCATTTATTTTGAACTCGGCACGTTAATGCTCTTTGTCATTTTTTCATTAATAGTTGCTGCCAAAGCATCTAAACTGGCTTATAGCCAAACTGAGCAGCAGCTTAATTACAAAACACGCAAGCTGTTATTTTGGTCTGTTTGCTTAAGCTTCCTTACGGTGGGAATTGCTGCAGCAGACTTAATACTGGCTTCGATGACGCATCCTCAGTTTTGGACACATCGGCTGCTCATTCACACGCCGTTTGCTATCATTCCAGTGCTGCTCATTTGGCTGGGTTCTTACCCAAAAATGCGCAGGCTCATACGGCGAACGAACGCCCGGACTGATAATGCTAATGATGTAGCACGGCGCCGCCAAGCATCCGATCCCGTACTTATTGTTCCCTTTCAGCTAGCACCGCTTTGCTCATTTGCCATGCTTTATTTTGCTTTTATTCCGCCTCATTCATTCCGCTGGTCTTTCGTGACAATGACGACCACCTTCTTTTTGTTTATTGCTTGCATCGTCTGGATGCTTCAAACTCACCGCAACCAACTTGCAGCGGAGGCACCACCTGTTTACCGCCCTTGGCTGCGCAAATTGCGCCATACTGGCGTTCTACTCGTTGTTTTAGCCATACTGGGCATTCCCTTTATGATGGCCTTTGAGGGCAATCGCCTGTCTGAGCGGCTAAGCATCATCCCCGACGGAATAGATGAAGCTTTTTCTCTGCATCCCTCGGAGCGCCAAATTGTCATCCAGCACTGACAACCCCTATGCAGAGGAGGAGTGAGTACTAGACTTTAGTCCAGCTAACCATTTTACCTACAGCAGGAGGACAGTTAATTTCAATGTATGCTATGCTGAATTCAGCTAATAAAACGTTGATTGGGGTGCAATAAAACAATGAAGCTAAAAACCATTAGCGGGTTTGTCCTCCTGCTGCTCGGAGCTGTATTATTTCTAAACCAAGGCGAAGAATTTGGCCCAGGCAAAATATTTGCCTACTTCTGGCCATCGTTATTCGTCATACCCGTTGGGCTTTTCTTCCACTGGCTGTACTTCTCCATGATTGGCAGACGTGGATCAGGCCTATTAATTCCGGGAGGCATTTTGTTCACTGCAGGTGTCGTTTGTCAGATCGCTATGTTATTCAACAATTGGGGGTACATGTGGCCGGGCTTTATTCTCGCCGTTGCCATTGGCTTGTTCGAATTTTATTGGTTCGGCAATCGGAACAAATGGCTGCTTATTCCCATTAACATTTTGACTGTGTTGTCTATTCTCTTCTTCGCCGTCTTCTCCATTGGCTCCCTCTACAGCAAGTTTTTACTCAGCCAGCCGATCATTGCGATCATCCTTATTCTCTGCGGCGCTGTCATCCTGCTGACGAAGAAGAAAGACATCTAACAACTCCCTCTTATGGTATGGTATAATCACATGCATCGCGAACCTAAGCACATGCTTACGAGGTGGTTTGCTTCGCAAACCTAAGATTATGCTTACGAGGTGGTTTGCTTCGCAAACCTAAGATTATGCTTACGAGGTGGTTTGCTTCGCAAACCTTTAGGAGGAAATAAAAGATGTTGTCTTTTGAACAAAAGCTTGCAATAATTGAAGGCTTTCCTGAATTAGAACGGAAGGATGTTTCTCTTGGCCGCACGAACTTCCATTACGAAGAAAGCGCACATGAGAAAAAGTCGGTCGTGCACCATCTGCATCCGAACGGAAACGGTTATGTTTTCGCTGGCTTAGTTAAAGGTGTAGCAACCGATGACAAAGGCCTAGTCAACATTCGCGATTTCAACGAGGAAGAGCTTCGCTCGCTTATTGAGAAATCGATCCATTCTCTATCCATCGCACCGCCAGAGAAACCGGAATCGAAGAAAAAGAAAAAGCAAAAGGCACCGCAAGAAGAGCGCTGGATCGGACCGGACAATGCTGTGCTAACACTGCTGTTCGAAGAAGATCTTTGGTATCTATATGCCGACTTGAATCTGGAATCCGCTTTCGAGACCTACGAGGAAGCTGAGCAGTACTTAGAAGAAGAGCAATTCTCACGTGCCTAGCCGATACATGGCAACGAATGTTTGTTCATAGGTACCAAAATCCGTATTGCTTCATAAAAGGAGAAACGATTGCTGTTTCTCCTTTTTTCTGTGCGCCTAAACAGGATTTTTGTCATTCCGTGTCTAATTGTAAGTAGGAGCATCTTAGACCGTGGGAGGAATTATTTTTGTCGATTAAAGCTAAGCTATCCTTCTCCATATCCATAATAGTAGCTGTCATACTGACACTAAGCACCTTGCTCTATTACTACACAACAAAAACTGAAGCTGAGGCTAATCTAGAAGTTCAGTTTACTAATATTGCAAAGCAAATAAGCAGTACTGTCGAAGCGTCAGAGAACGCCCGCCAGTACATGGAGGACACGCTTGGCGACAAGCTGCGCATTGCCTCTCTAGCGGCAAAGTCACAGCTGGATCCCGAAATTAAAAATGTAACAAATGAGCAGCTCGTAAAGCTTAGCGCTCAGCTTGGCGTCGATCATATTACATTATGGCAGCGCTTTGGAAACGATGTTGTTGCGAAACGTTCCTCAGACCCCAATGAAATTAATATGAGCTCAAAAACCTGGGATTACTGGCATGTTGCCTTTTTACAGCTTTTCGACAAACAAGAAGTAAACATTGTGCAAGGTCAGAAGCTCAAAAACTTCTGGTCAGGCCCGTTTAATTTCTCAACGTCGGATCCGTCCGAAATTCGCAAATGGGGCTATTACTATGACGGTTCAACAAACTATATCATCAATCCATACGTCAACGCTCAAGTGCTGCTTGATTTCGACTATACCATTGGGACAGATGCAATCGTTAACAAGATCATTGCCGATCAATCCGATATTCTAGAAGTTACCGGATTCGACCTTGAGTTTTACGGCAAGGACAAAATTATTAAATACAAACAAGGCATTCCCGTTTACAACCTCGACGTTCGAGCCATCCCGTTTGGCGACTATAACTATCAGGATCAATCAAACGATTTTTTAAATATTCAACAAGTCAATAAAACCGGTAAGAGCCTTACTGTCAAAAGAAACATCAACGGCGTTCCGGTTATCAAAAACTTTATCCCGATTAAGACGAACAAAAACTATGTGTTTAGCGTCGTTTTTGATCAGAAAGCGATTCAAAAGCCCGTTAATCAGCTGCTGGTTATGCAATTTGTCATTTCACTTGGACTCGTGCTTATTACGATGATTGCGAGCTATTTCATAGCCGGCTTCATGCTGCGCGGTCTCAATCAAGTTTTACGTAAAGTAAACGCGATTGCTGCAGGAGATTTTGGGGAAGTCATTACGATTCGCAGCGAGGACGAATTAGGCTTGCTTGCCTCTCGTGTCGATACGATGGGCAATAATCTAAATCATTATACAACTCAGCTTAAAGCTGCTGCAGAAGAGCTGCAAAGCACGAAGCAGTATTTGGAATCATTCGTCAATCATACATCGGACGCCATTCATGTTACTGATTTGGAAGGCCATGTCATACAGGTCAATATCGCTTTTGAAAAAATGTACGGCTGGAGCCAAGAAGAAGCGCTTGGCATCACGCTTGATAACGTTCCGCGAGGCTACTTAAGCTCACACCAAGAGCTTGAGGCCACTGTACTGCGAGGCGGCTCTGTAACGGATTATGAAACAGTGCGTTACAGTAAATCCGGCAATCTCATCGATCTCAGCATTACGATTTCTCCTATTCGCGACGAGCTGGGCACCATTATTGCGATTGCCACTATATCTCGGAATATTACTTCACGCAAACAAACAGAAGAGATCATTAGGCGGTCTGAGAAGCTATCGGTCGTTGGGCAAATTGCTGCGGGCGTGGCGCATGAGGTTCGCAATCCGCTTACGACACTGCGTGGCTTTGTACAGTTGCACAAGCAGACCGGCTCGTTATCGCCAGCTCATCTTGAGATTATGCTTGGCGAGCTCGATCAGATTAATATGATCGTCAGCGAGTTTCTCGTATTCGCTAAGCCGCAGGCCACGATCTATCAGCCTGTGAATATCATCCGCCTCGTTGGCGATATTATGATGCTGCTCGATTCAGAGGCAAAGATGAGCAATGTGCAGCTTGCCCTGCTCGCGGAAGCCGAGCTTCCTGAGGTGATTGGCGAGGCTAATCAGCTGAAGCAGGTTTTCGTAAATATTATGAAAAACGGCATTGAATCGATGACCAGCGGCGGCGTACTCTCCGTGAAGGTGGCGTGTGATGCAAATCGAGTAATCATCCTGCAATTTATCGATCAAGGCTGCGGAATTGCCGAGAGTGATTTGCTTCGCCTAGGAGAGCCTTTCTTTACGAATAAAACGAGCGGAAATGGTCTCGGCCTTATGGTAAGCCAACAGATTATCGCTGCGCATAAGGGCACCATTGTGTTCCACAGCGAGCTCGGCTCAGGCACCTGCGTTGAAATATCATTGCCAACGGACAGCTAGGATAACGACCTTGCTGTCCGGTTTTATATTATTTTGTAGAAAATTAAGCTACTATGGTAAAATGTGTCCGTAGCCTATTACCCATCCATAGTTTTTTTTAATAAGTACGTATTATCATTCCGCTACATTGGGAGTCGCTTATGTCATGACTATGAATTCCCCTATGTCACAGTACATTATTATTGTCATTATTTCAGGCGTTCTTAGCGTGCTGCTTGCCATATATGCTTATTACAACAAGAATAAATTTTCAGGCATGAGCGTGTTTATGTGGATGACCGTTCTATCAGCCGTATACACCTTTGCTTTCGCATTTGAGCTTGCCAGCGATTCGCTTCAAGAAATTCGCTTTTGGTTAAACATTGAATATATAGGCATGCCCTTTATCGCTCCTTACAGCCTCCTGCTCATCATGCACTATGTTGGGCTAAATAAATTCAATACGTTCAAAAAATCATGGGTCTTATTCGTTATTCCTGCCATAACGCTGCTCATGGTCACAACCAACGAATATCATAATCTCTTTTATAAAAACTTATATTTGCGGCCTCATGTTGCTACAACAGTGGTGGATGTAGTGCCTGGCATCTGGTATTACGTACATGGCGGATACACTTTTGGATCTATGCTCGCCAGCTTGTTTATATTGGCGCGTCATTGGCAGAAGACAAAATCCATTTATCGCAAGCAAATGCTCACACTGGCAGTAGGCATTTCGCTCCCTATGTTAGGGGCACTTATGTATGTGCTTGGTCAAACTCCGCTTGGGATGGACCCTGTTCCGATTCTTATGTGTGTGACCTCCATATTGTATGTCACATCCATATTCTCGACTGCGCTGCTGACCGTTGCGCCTATCGCGCGGGAACATATCTTTGAGAGCATGCGCGACGGCGTTCTCGTTCTTAATTTAGAAAACCAAATCATGGACTTTAATGGCGCAGCCACAACGATTATTCCTGCGCTTACTCCTTTGGCGATTGGCCAGAAGCTGGATCACATTTGGAAGCGCGGAGCCGAATCAGGCGCCTTTTCCTTCGGAATGGACGAAACCGGAGAGTACGAGCAGGAGTTCAAATGGATTCGAGGCGGGGAAACGTTCTACTACCGGATAAGAGCCTCCAACCTATTAAAGCCAAATGGCCAGCTTGCTGGCAGAACCATCGTGATGATCGATGTGACGGAATACACGCTGCTTCAGAATAAACTGCGCCATCTCGCGGAAATTGATGGGCTTACTTCTATTTATAATCGAACCTTCTTTATGGAAAAAAGCAGACAGCTTCTTTCCTCTGCCCATCAAACGAAGCAGCCGCTTTCGTTTATTTTGTTTGATATCGATTATTTCAAACAAATCAACGACCGTTATGGGCATAGCTTAGGCGATTTTGCATTACAGCATGTCGTAATGATTTGCCAGCAAACGCTCCCGGCTGATGCCTTATTCGGACGTTATGGCGGAGAAGAGTTCGCTATAAGCTTGCCGAATACATCACTTGTACAAGCTGGTCAAATCGCTGAGCAGCTCCGTGCAGCCATTGCCGGAAATCCGCTCTACAGCGCGGCTAGAGCGATATCCATAACCGCTAGCTTCGGGGTCGCTGAGGCAAAATCCGCCGATGTTCCGCTTGAAGCGCTATTAAGTGAAGCAGACGTGGCACTCTACCAATCCAAGCATAGCGGAAGAAACGCTGTGCATTTATCCAATCAGGACCGTGTACATGCAAATCAACAAAAATAACCATACTAGCATGAAAGAGATAGGTGGGATGACTTCATGTTTAAATTTGCCGCCTTGCGCGACATTTTGCGTTTTCGGCCAAGTCCTCCGCAAGTGATGACCTTCGGCTTTATATTTCTTATATTGATTGGCGCCGAGCTCTTATCGCAGCCTATATCTTATTCGAGTGACGTTTCGCTTTCTTATCTGGATGCTTTGTTTATGTCCACCAGCGCAATTTGCGTAACAGGACTTACTGTATTAAATCCCGGCACTCATTTTTCCACATTCGGTCAGGTTGTCATCATCGCATTAGCCCAAATCGGCGGATTAGGTTTTATGACGATGGCAACCTTATTTGCTTTGCTGTTTCGCAAGCGTATTTCGTTTCGGGAGCGGCTCGTGCTGCAAGAATCCATGAACTATGGTTCGACAGAAGGCATCGTACGCATGATTCGTAAAGTTCTACTCTACGCTCTAGTCATCGAGTTAACCGGAGCGGTACTGCTTAGCAGCTATTTCATGCTGGAAATGCCGGTCGGGAAGTCGATTTATTTTGGCATTTTCCATAGTATTTCTTTTTTCAACAATGCTGGCTTTGATTTGTTTTCCCAATTTCCCGAACGGGCAAGTAGTCTCATCCATTACGTGGAGGACCCGTTTGTAAATATCGTATCGATGCTGCTGATCTTTTTTGGCGGAATCGGGTTTATCGTCATATCAGAGCTCGTGAACTATCCAAAAAACAGAAAGCTCAGCTTACATAGCAAGGTTGTCTTGTCAGTTACCGGCCTTCTCACCGTAGTTGGCGCGATTGTTATTTTTGCCTTGGAGTTTTCCAATTCCAGTACGCTTCACCCGCTATCCGCAATCGGAAAAATTTTTGGCGCCTTGTTCCAATCGGTTACAGCTCGTTCAGCTGGTTTAAGTACGGTTGATCCCAGCATGCTGCGAGAGGTTACACAGTTTTTCATCATCCTGCTTATGTTTATCGGCGCGGGCCCCGGCTCAACGGGCGGCGGTATTCGTGTAACGACCTTCGCTATTCTCATTGGAGCAATCGTAGCGATGATGAGAGGAAAAGAAGATGTCGTCTTGTTCCGTTATCGCATTTCCAAAACCCAAATTCATCAAGCGATTATGTTCACCATGATTGCGTTCTCGATTATTTGCGGGGCGACCATGCTCCTCTCCATCACGGAGACAGGGTCTTTTCTTGCCATATTGTTTGAAGCGACCTCAGCCTACTGTACGGTGGGCATGTCAGCAGGACTAACGAGCCACTTGAGCGAAATCGGAAAAATTATTATTATTTTGCTTATGTTTGTCGGACGGCTAGGGCCTGTCACGTTGGCCTTTGCGCTTAACACACGTACCAAAAAAGAGCTCTACCGCTACCCTGAAGGCAAGATCACGATTGGGTAAGCTCGCATTTGCATCAATAATCTAGTGAATGATACGATAGCTAAAGGCTAGTCGTTCCGGAAGGCTACTAAAGGAGTTAACGTCATCATGATTAAAAATTCACATAACGATTCGATACTGGAATCTCGTGAGGAATGGCGCCATAGCAGTAAACGAGTGCTGATCGTGACTGCGGTTGATGCCGAGCGCGATGCGGTTCTCCGTGGGCTAGATGGGTTAAACCGTGTCGACGTCATAACAGCTGGAGTAGGCGCAGCGTCGGCGGCAGCACGCACAGCGGCGTACTTAACTGCTGCAGCTGAATCCTACGATTTGGTCATAAGCGCAGGCATTGGCGGCGGTTTTGTCGGAAAAGCAGAGATAGGCTCATTAGTCGTTGCCGACCTCATTGTTGCTGCTGACCTAGGTGCCGAGACGCAGGATGGTTTCCTTAGCTTGGACGAGCTGGGGTTCGGATCAGCACGTATTGCAGTAAGCACGACTTGGAATGATCGTTTGTATGCTGCTATTCAATCAGCGGGCTTAACGGTTTGCAGCGGCGCTATTCTTACCGTTACAACAGCAACAGGTACGGCTGAGACCACTGCTGCGCTAAGCAAGCGAATCAGCGGTGCGTCTGCGGAAGGAATGGAAGGCCATGGCGTAGCAGTAGCTGCGTCCGCACTTGGTATTCCAGTTACTGAAATTCGCGCGATATCCAATGCGGTTGGACCGCGGGATCGCTCCGCGTGGCGCATTGGAGAAGCATTAGCCTCATTAGAAGCAGCTAGTAAAGCCATACGGGAGGTTTTTTAAAATGAATATCGCTTATTCACCCTGTCCAAATGATACTTTCGTTTTCCATGCTTGGGCGCACGGGCTTATTCCGGGTGCACCTGAGCTGGTCGTTACCTATGCCGATATCGATATTACGAACAATTGGGCTGCAAAAGGCAAAGGGCCCGAAGTCATGAAAATATCTTACGCTGCACTCCCTTGGGTATTGGAAGATTATAAGCTTCTACCTTGTGGAGGCGCGCTGGGCAGAGGCTGCGGGCCACTCGTATTAACTGCTGGGGAAATAAAAAGTGCTGCTGATCTAGCAGGCAAACGAGTAGCTGTACCAAGTGAGCGCTCAACCGCTTATCTTTTATTCCGATTATGGGCGGCTCAGCATATTCCGAACGGGGATCTCGAAATTGTCGTCATGCCCTTCCACGAAATTATGCCTGCAGTTCGCGATGGTCAAATCGATGCGGGGCTCGTTATTCATGAAGCCCGCTTCACTTATCCCACATATGGACTCAGCATGCTGACTGATCTTGGCAGCTGGTGGGAATCAGACACAGGCTTGCCTATTCCGCTTGGGGCCATCATCGCTAAGCGCTCATTGGACACAGATGCGATTACCAATTGGGTTCGCGCATCCGTTGAATATGCTTGGGCTAATCCCGAGGAATCTCGCCCCTATATTATGATGCATGCGCAGGAGCTCTCACCAGACGTTGCGCAGGCGCACATCGATTTATACGTCAATGAGTTTACTGGAAATCTAGGTGACGACGGGTATGCCGCGATAACTGCACTGCTTGGCCGTGCTGCTGAAGAAGGGCTCGTCCCAAGCTTCGACTTGTCACTGCTGCGCTAGTGTAAAGCTATTTAGAAACGAAGGCTTCGCAGCAGACCCGCTCCCATCTACACTGCATTTTCTTGCAATGTAGAAACTCATCTGCAGGCTGCTTGTGAGCTGCGCTTTTTGCAGCAAAATGAACAACAAAACCCCCAATTCCGACGAATTGGGGGTTTTCTATTATGATGGCCTCAACAGAGCAAAAGCGCTGCCTTACTTTTCACTAACCTTGTTTTCGCACGCGAACCGATCTGTTTAGTCCGCACTAAAAAAAGAGGCTGCACCTAAAGTAGAAAAATCTACGTTAGGAGCATCCTCTTCTACCACAGCTGCACTCTGACCTTACTTGCTGGAATCCTTTTCTATAACCGTAAGCGGGCCAAACGGGTCCGCAGATGAATCTTCATCTGCTTCGACAAAGCGCTTAAGCGCAAACAGTTTATTTTCCCAATAACGCTCATAATAGGCCAGCCATCGCTTCAGCTCAAGGAGAGGCTCAGGATCGAGCCGGTAACGCGTTTCCCGCCCAACCTTCCTATCCTTCACAAGCCCAGCATCCGCCAAAACACGCAAATGCTTCGAAACCGCCGTACGGCTCATCGTGAAATGACCGCTTATAACGGTAACCGGCAGCTCCTCATCCCCAAGCAAATGCAGCAGCTTGCGACGCGTTGGGTCAGCAATAGCCTGAAACACATCATGCTTTGGTGCGGGCTTAGCCATATTAGGCCTCTACATAAGTGCTAAGTTTCTGAACAAGACCAACCCAGCCGCCTGACATGCGATCACGAACCTCTGCATGCGACTGTCCGAACTCAGTAACTTTGTTCGCATCCCAGCCAGAGTGAACAAGGGTGAATTCCGTTTTACCTTGCAAATCAGACAGTTCGAAGCTGAGCGACCAATCCTTGCCCCATTCAAAGGTAAGGCGCGTCGGCGGTTCAAGCACGGTTACTTTGCAAGGGGAATTTCCGAAAGGCCCCGCTTCCAAATGAAATTCATAACCGAGCTCCGCTTGAAAATTGTTCGGCATAAACCATGCGGCAATACCCTCGGATGTTGCAACAGCGTCCCATACTTTTTGAATCGGCGCGTTAAATATCAGCGTTTGTCTAATATCAGACAGCGTACCTTGTGTATTATTGTTTTCCAACTCATGACCTCCATTTAATGTATCTTGGCAGTTTATAGACAACGATATGAAACCATTTGGTTTCGTAACGAGATTATATAACACCTTTTGGTTGCACGTCAAATAGGTAAACCAAGCCAATCGCTAGTTTACCCATTTAACTCTTCCCTTATTTCATATCGTATTATTAGTGAAGTGCACCAAACGACTGCTTATTTTAAACTAAACACGCATGTCGAACGTCCGATCCGAATTTGCCACTTGCCCTATCGCAGCTTTTGGCGCCAGTGCGCTGACAGCTTCCTCGGAAGGAGCAGCCAAAGCAGCGCTTGTCTTCCCCTTCTGCTTTAAAATCTCCTGCTCCAGTTGCTGAATCTGCTGCTGAATAACCTGCGCTTTCTTGTCCTTGGTCGCTTGGTCATCCTTGCTGTCATTTACTTTTTCCAGCTCTGCCTGCAGGCTCGTCACCTGCTTCTCCAAGCTTGATGTATCCGTTGATACCGCCGAATAGGATACTTTGCTGCCGCTCGTTACAGATGATAGGTTCATCGTTTACTTCCTCTCTATGCTCGCTTTACCTTTGAAAGCCAAGCATACAGAAAAATAATGAACACCATATGAACGAGCGGCAGTACTGAGCAGTGAACCAGCCTTATATTGTGAGTCCTTTGTCTCTGTGATTGTCTCTGACTCTGTCATTGCCATTGACTCTATCTCTAACTAAGGCTATTCCTATTCCTATTCCTATTCCTATGCCTTGGTCATCGCTTCCGCCCATTTGCCGCCTACCAGCTTCCCGTTAGAGAAAGCCGCGGTGCGAGCCGGAGCATAAGCCAGTGCATGCTTCGCATTCAGCGCAGCTACCAGCATAAAGCTGGCAGGATCGCCTGCCTTGGGCGCAAGTGGCCCCGCTGAAATAAGCGGATAAGTTTGCAGTAGCTCGTCATCAAGTATCCAGCCGAATTTTTCTGCCAGCTTCGCACCTCTTGCTAGCAAATCGCCGTTGCCGAATGGGCTCCAAGCATCGAGAATATTATCCGAGCCGACGTGTACGCGAACGCCTTCTGCTACAAGCTGATCTACGCGAGGCATTGGTCTATCGAGTGGAACGCTCGTAATGATTGCTACGTCATTTGCTTTCAACTGCTGAGCGAGCTCTTTGGATTCTGCTTCGCTCACTTGCCCTAAGCAATACGCATGGCTAACTGCTGTTCTTCCGCCTTTATTCGCTTGTGCCGTCAGTTCAGCAAAGCGGCTTATCGTATATAGACCTAAGTGGCCGGGATCATGCAAGTGAAGGTCAACGCCCGCATTAAACTCTGCACTAAGCTCAAACATAGCTTCAAGACTCCGATCGACTTTGCGATCAAGCCCCGCCGGATCAACACCGCCGACATATTCGGCTCCAGCACGCAAAGCTTCCTTCATCACCTGCAAGGAATCCGATCGAAGTAGTCCCTGCTGCGGGAAAGCTACGATCTCCATTTCCATAATTCCTCGGTACTCTTCCCGTACGGTTAGCACATCCTCCAAATGGGAGATGCCGAGCTCTGGATCAACATCTACATGCGTCCGAATTTTGGTGGTGCCATGGCTGAGGAGCAAATCGATAAGACGACGCGCACGCTCGGCTGCCGTAGTCGGCAGTGAAGCCAGCATGGACTTCTCAAACGCCAATTGTCCGGGCAATGTGATAAAAGGCTGCAGCGGCTTCCACGGCTCACCCAAAAAATGTTTGTCCAAATGGATATGCATATCGGTCATCGCCGGCAAATACTGCAATCCCTCAGCATCCCTTACGCTACCCGTGTTCACGCCAGCAGAATCATTATTGCTTGGCGTTAGTTTTGAAATCGTACCCTTCTGCAAGTCTAGTGTCATATCAAATAAACGATCATTAATAAGAACTCGATTTAGTTGTGTGATGTTCATCTTTTCCACCCTCTACCATTTTATTGGATTAATATGTGCCTAGTTAGGCTGTTATCATACGAATACCTTGTAATTATACGGACATTCGAGATCAAAGCTTAGGCTTGTAAAAAACCTTGCAAGCTGCTCGTGACATGGGTCTCTGCCACCTTAACACCACGTTTCCATACCGTTCTGTGCTCCGGCTTACCGAGTAGAATGTCCCGTTCGGACGGTTCTGCAAATAACACCATATCAGCTTCTGAGCCCAGCTGCAGTCCATAGCTCTTGATCCCGAGCGCTCTTGCGGCTCCCTCTGTCAGCATCTTAATCAATTGGCGAGCATCGCCTTCACCGCCCATATATGCGGTTATTGCAAGCAGCCATGCGATCTCCAGCGGATCGGCTTTGCCAAACGGAGTAAACGGGTTGCGTATATTGTTAACACCGACAACAACGTTCACCCCCTTCTCAAGCAGCATACCTACTGGCGTTAACCCGCGTCGCTGCTTCTCCTGATCACCTCTGCCGCCAATAAACAAGTCGGTGGCCGGCAGTGTCATGATATGAAGATCGGCTTCCTTAATCAGATCAGCAACAACTTCCGCTTGCCTGCGTTCCAGCGAACCGAGCGAGGTTACATGCCCTGCGGATACAAGGCCTTGCATCCCTGCTGCAATCGTTCTGTCAGCAATTTTAACAATTGCAAGCTGTTCGGGGTTATCCGAGAAATCAGCGTGAAAATCGATCGGCTTGCCGTATTTCTCCGCAAGTTCGAATACATACTGCAGATGCGCTTCAAGGTCATCATCCTGATACGTAATGCCGCCTACCACATCGCCTCCTGAACGCATGGCTTCATCCATGATTTCAGCCGTACCTGGACTTTTGAATATACCCTCTTGAGGAAACACTACAATTTGTATATCAAGGGCGTGTTTCACCTTCTCCTTCAGCTCAAGCACAGCCTCAAAGGCTGTCAAACCAAGGATAGGATCAATCTCCACATGGCAGCGCATATGCGTGACACCGCTGCGAATCGCTTCACGAATAACAGCAAGCGCACGCGACTTCATATCTGCCGGGGTGAAGTCATGCTTCATATCTGCGGTCATGCGAATCGCCCCAGATAAAGAGGCTGCTTCCTGAGTCATTCGCGAGAGCAGACAAGACTTTTCCAAATGAATATGTGGCTCTACAAAACCCGGCAGCAGCATCCCGCCAGCAGCGAGCTCTATGAGCTGTGCTTCGGGTACACATTCGCTCCCGCTTGGCGCTAGATACTCGATCTTTCCCTGCTGCACTCCAATATCCATGAGCCTTGTTTCATTCTGTAAACGAACTTGTGTGAGAAGTAAATCCAGCATTGTCCTCACCTCCGATTATCATGTGGACGATGAGACAAACCTTGCGGAGAGGCTCACCCATCAGTTGTTGTTTGGCATGTAAACCCTTGAAAAGAGCATACCTGCTTGCCTACGAACTGTCATTGTACGTTCAATACAAATCTTAATTATATTTTTAGATGAAACGTCTAACATAATCTTTACAGCATTCTTGAATACTGCTAGCTTTTATATCAGGAACTAAACCGGAGAGGGATGAATAAGAATGCTGCTCGAACAATTGCTGTTACACCCAATATTTTCTGGATCAACGGTCATTGCAGGCCACAGCGGCTTATCCCGTGTCGTTGAAACCGTTAATATTATGGATGCCCCCGACATCATTCATTTCTTAAAGCCTGGCGAGCTGCTGCTTACAAACGGCTACTTTATGAAGGAAAATCCTGAAGCTCTACTCGATCTGATATTGAAGATGAATCAATTGAAATGCTCTGGCCTGGCGGTAAAGACGAGACGTTTTGCCCTCGACATTCCCCAAGAGATCAAGGATGCGGCCGATCGTATCCCGTTTCCGATTATCGAAATCTCTTCGGTTGAACATTCGCTCGGAGAAATCTTGCAGCGCTCGACCAGCGTTATTTTAGATAATAAAAATGATGAACTGCAGCATTCGCTGACCGTCCACAAACAATTTGCTTCAATGATCATGAAAGGAAACGGTATTCCCGAAATTGTAACTGCCCTTACGCAGCTGCTTCACTCGCCTGTTGTGCTGCTTAACAGCAAGCTGCAGGTTACGTCTCACTCGCATCACTTCAAGCTGCCTAAGTTTCTGCCTCTCGTATCAGCAGTCGAAACCATTCTAAGCAGCCGGCCCTCTCTTCAAACTGCAGCACACCACTGCTTGCTTGATCCCGCTTTACACGAATACCGCCATGTAGCGATCTATCCGATATTCACCTATAGGCATGAGGGTTATTTGATTACCTTTCAGCCAAAACAAGCCCCATCAAACCAACATGACTTAACGCTAGAGCAGGCCTCGAACGTCATAGGCATGGAGATGTCGAAGCTGCAGGCGGTAAAGGAGCGTTCACGTCGGTACAAAAATGAATTTTTCTCCGATTTAATTGATGGTTTTATCGGTTCTGAACAAGAGGCTTTGCATCGCGGCAAAAAATACGGCCTTAAGCAAAAAGGGAAATATCTGCTTTTAGCTGCAAAGAAGGATGAGCAGACAAATCCTAGAGAGAGCCAAACAACTAATGCTGCGGCTCTGTTCGACGAGCGCCTGATCTCTGAGCGGGATGTGCAATATGAGCTGATTAAGCGCCATTTTTCCTTGCTGGGTGAAGTGTTTGTTATGTTTACCAAAAATGATTTGTTTGGGATGCTCTTGTTCATTCAAGAGTCCAAGTGGGAGGAGGATACGTTCCTCAAGCATTTATCCGCTATGACGTCTTTGCTGTTTGAGCAATCCCAGCTTAGCATCTCGCTTGGCGTCGGCAATCCGGTTACTAACGTACTTGATATCGGGCTGTCGTATAATGAGGCAGTCAAAGCGCTGCAAATCGGTTACCAAATGAAAAAAACGAGGTTTGTTCAGTCCTATCAATCCAAGGATATCAGCTATCTCTTCCGTATGATTCCCGATGACGAGCTGAAGCAGTTTTACGAGGAAACGTTTCAGTGCTTCTCTTCTATTGATGAAGCCGAGCAAAAGGAGCTGACGCGGACGCTGAATATGTATTACGATACACAATGCCAGCTCGTCGAAACGTCTAAACGGCTTTTTGTGCACCGCAATACGGTTATTTATCGATTGGACAAATGCGAGAAGCTGATGGGCATCAAGCTCAAAGATCCCACTGAAAGCCTTCGCTTCCGTATCGCCTTCGCTATCGAGCCGCTATTGCGAATAGATCCTAGTCGTTAGAAAGTTAGAAATAAAAAAAGGGACGATCCCCGGCCGCATTGCGCCCTAGAGAAAGTCCCTTCTAAACTACAGCTATTCTAAATTCGCATGATTGCCATACATCGCTTGTCCGCTTAACGCCTGCTTCTCCATCAATCGCAAAATAATAGCGTCGCATACAATCAGCAGCATTTGCTCAAATAATGAGCCCATCGGCTGAATCGTAGCCGCTTCATTCGCTGCCTGATCCTTCGGGGCGCCAGGCAGCTTGACGACGATGTCAGCCAAATTGCCGATCGTCGATGCCGGCGAGAGGGTTAACGCGCCTACCGCAGCTTCCAAGCTTCGCGCTTTCTCCGCCATCGGCACCAGCGATTTTGTCTCGCCAGAGCCGGAGCCAATTAGAAGCAAATCACCTTTGCTCAAGCTGCGCGTAACCGTCTCACCAACGACATACACATCCAAGCCGAGATGCATCAGTCTCATCGCGAACGCCCGCATCATCAGTCCCGAGCGGCCAGCTCCTGCCACGAATACGCGTCTTGCCGAGCCAACAGCTTCAGAAAACAGCTCCAATTGATCCTCTGACAGCTGACCCGAGGCTTGATTCAGCTCCTGCATGATAGCAGCTAGATTATTCTCTTTTGGCATCCTTCGAATTAACCTTGCTTAATCAATTGCTGCATTTCGGCAGCTGCTGCTTTAATATCGGCTTGTCCCGTAATGCCGCCGCCTACGATGACAAGATCAGGACCAGCAGCGATAACTTCCGGCAAGGTGTTCAGCTTAATGCCGCCTGCCACAGCTACCTTCGCATTTTTTACCACTGCTTTAATAGTGCGCAAGTCCTCGAAGGAGTTCTGACCAGCCGCTTGCAGATCGTAGCCCGTATGAACACAAATATAATCAACGCCGAGTGCATCGACTTCAGCCGCACGCTCCGCCAAGTTTTTAACGGCAATCATATCAACCAATATTTGTTTTCCTTGTTTCTTCGCTTCATCGACGGCACCCTTGATGCTCGCATCCTCTGCAACACCAAGAATTGTTACGATATCCGCACCAGCCTCAGAAGCTTTCATCACTTCGTAGCCGCCTGCGTCCATGATTTTCAAATCCGCAAGTACGGTCAGGTTAGGAAAAGCTTCCTTAAGCGCTTTGACCGCATGCAAGCCTTCATTGATTACGATTGGCGTACCAATTTCCACGACATCTACATAAGATTCAACCTGCTTCACAACTTCAATAGCCCCTTGAATATCAACAAGATCCAGCGCTAATTGCAATTTCATCTATATTCACTCCTCATAGGTTCTGTTTGTTTCACTGACAAGGCCTATTCTAGAGGATTACGGATGAAAAAAAAAGTACGCACTTTTATGTAACGTAGTACCCATTCGGGAACTATGAGCAGCCATTTCTGTCATTTTTCGTGCAGCTCAGCCGTTCTTTCTTGATGCTGCTCGCCCCATTTCGACATGACGTTCAGCAGCTCCTTCACCGTTAAGCCGTACTCTGTTAAAGAGTACTCTACCTTAGGCGGCACCTGAACATACACCTTGCGATCAATGATCGCGTCTTCCTCTAATTCTCGCAGCTGCTGCGTAAGCATTTTTTGGGTAATGGCCGGCATCTCCCGCTTCAGCTCGCCAAATCGATGCGTTCCTGCAGTCAAATGACAAAGAATAACTGGCTTCCATTTCCCGCCTATGACTTTCAAAGTCAACTCTACAGTTTCTTTAAAATGCTGATCTCCCAATGTGAGAGGCTCCTTTCGTCAAAACATTATACAAATCTACATATGCAATCACTACGCTGCCCGTCTAATTCACCAGAAAATCGCATGATAACTGGCATTATGAGAAAGCGCCATCATCATTCTGTCCTATTTTCAAATATTAAGTTGGTACTTGCAATCCTTAGAATATAGCTCAATAATAAGACACAACGTAGTAAATTCCTTGTTATGAGGATATCATATCTATGCCGCTTCATACGAATCAAGCAATCTACAATGAATAGAGGAGAGATAACCATGGAATTAAAAAATAGATCAGCTATCATTACCGGTGCAGGAAAAGGCATCGGCAAAGCGATTGCTGTTGCTTTAGCTGCAGAGGGCGTCAACCTTGGCATCATTGCTCGTACGAGCGCTGACTTGGAAACGTTGAAAGACTCGCTTACAAGCACTTACGGAATTAAGGTCTTTATTGCAACCGCCGATATCGCTGTTAAATCGGATGTCGATCAAGCGATTGCATCACTCAAAGAGAACTTAGGCTCCATCGATATTCTAATTAACAATGCAGGAATCGGTACATTCGGCACTTTGCTTGAAATGGATCACGAGCAGTGGGAGCRCATCATCCAAACGAATGTGCTCGGAACCTATTATGTAACCCGCGCTGCACTTCCAACTATGCTGGAGCAAAGCGGCGGAAGCATCATCAATATCGCTTCTACGGCTGGCGAACGCGGCTTTGCAACCGGCTCCGCTTACTGTGCGTCCAAGTTTGCTGTCATGGGCATGACTGAGGCGCTTATGCAAGAGGTCCGTAAATCCAATATTCGTGTAACAGCCCTAACACCAAGCACAGTCAACACAGAGCTTGCTTCAAACGCTGGCCTGAAAATTGGTGACGAGGATCGCATGATGCAAGCTGAGGATATGGCTGCGCTGGTTCTTGCAACGTTGAAGCTGCCTGACCGCGTTTTTATTAAAGCCGCAGGAATCTGGACAACAAACCCACAATAATAGACTTAAGCATATTGCCCCACGCCCTTGCTGGCGCTGGGGTTTTAAACTATCCGTACAGCAGCATCCCGCTGTGCGCTACATGGGAGGTAAATTCAACGATGTCTATACACAATATTCCCTTTTCGATATTAGATCTTGCACCAATCGTAACCGGCAGCTCGCCCGCTCATTCGTTCCGCAACACACTTGAGCTAGCCCAGCACGCTGATAAATGGGGCTACAATCGGTTCTGGCTGGCAGAGCATCATAATATGCCTGGCATCGCAAGCTCTGCCACTTCAGTTGTTATAGGCTACGTAGCTGCTGGAACAGAAAAAATCCGCGTGGGCTCTGGCGGCATTATGCTTCCGAATCACGCACCGCTCGTCATTGCCGAGCAGTTCGGTACGCTCGAATCCATGTATCCAGGCCGTATCGACCTTGGGCTTGGAAGAGCGCCAGGCTCTGATCAAGTGGCAGCCCGCGCGCTGCGCCGCGGACTTGGCAGCAACGGCGAGGATTTCCCAGAGCAGCTGAACGAGCTGCGCCATTACTTCCATCCGAGCGCTGAATCACGCGGCGTATTGCCAAGGGCTGTTCCCGGCGAGGGTCTAGATGTTCCGATCTGGCTGCTTGGCTCCAGCGGCTTTAGTGCACAGCTTGCTGGTCACCATGGCCTCCCGTTTGCTTTTGCCAGCCATTTTGCGCCGGATTTCCTGCTGCCCGCATTGAAGCTGTATCGCGACAACTTCCGTCCATCGGAGGTGCTGGATAAGCCATATGCGATGGTTGGCTTGAACGTCATTGTCGCTGATTCCGATGAAGCCGCTAAATTCCTAGCTACCTCTCAGGAGCAAGCCTTCCTGAACCTGATAAGAGGACGCATGGGGCAGCTGAACCCGCCAGTTGACAGCATGGATGGCCTATGGAACGAGCAGGAGAAAATGATCGTTCAAAAGCAGCTCAGCTTCACCATTGCCGGCACCAAAGAAACGGTTAGGGACAAGCTGAACGCCTTAATTGAACAGACTGGCGCTGACGAGTTAATTGTCGTTAGCCAAATTTATGATCAAGCGGCACGCCTTCGCTCCTATGAGCTACTCGCTGAAATTTTTAATGAAAGCTCAGCAGCGAAGTAATCAAATCAAGAGCAGTATCCGAGGCGTAAAACGCTTTGGATGCTGCTTTTTCTATGCTCACCTGTACTCCCATGGATACCAGCGACAATTCTGTGGTGTAGTTTTTGGACTATTCAGCAATACTAAGTAAATCATTGTTGAAGGTGGGAGAACATGGGGCCTATATTCGCTATTTACGCCAAAGATCTTCGCAGTATTTTCCGGAACAGCGCAGCTGCCATCGTCATCGTCGGACTCGCTTTTTTGCCGTCTTTATATGCTTGGTTCAACATTGAAGCGTCTTGGGACCCATACGGCCAGACCAGTTCACTTGCTATTGCCGTCGTGAACAACGATGAAGGCGCTGTGCTGCATGGGACGCCCATCAAAGTTGGAGACGAAATTATAGCCTCCTTGAAGGAAAATAAAAAAATTGGCTGGGTGTTCGTAGAGGGCAACAAGGCCATTGAAGGCGTTAAGCATGGCGACTATTATGCCAGCATCACCATTCCGCCCGATTTTTCTGCCAAAATGGCCACGGTGCTATCGAACAATCTTCAACAAGCAGAGCTCGATTACGCGGTAAATGAGAAGATCAATGCCGTATCGCCAAAAATCGCCCAGAAGGGTGCGAGCGGCATCATTGAGCAGGTTCGCGCAAGCTTCGTCAAAACCGCTAACGAAACGATTTTTCGTATATTCAATCAAATAGGCATTGAGCTCGAGGAGAACAAACCAGCGATTGAGCAGGTTCGCAGTACTGTATTCAAGCTGGAAACCTTATTTCCTCAGATTAATGACGCCGTCGCACTAGCGGTTACCGATATTGAAAAATCGAAAAAAATCGTTGCAACCGTTCAAACGGAGCTACCAAAAGCTGCCAAGCTCGCCAAGGACGGCGAAGCTTTCTCCAAGCAGCTTGGTACTTTTTTTGACCAAAGCAAATCGTCCCTCGACACGGCTGGCCCGCTGATTAAGCAGGATTTGCAGCTGCTGCTGCAAACGGCCAATTCGGTGGAGGAGCTTGTCGGCATATTACAAGATACGAATATAGATCCTGAAGTGGTAAAAAAGAGCTTGGAGCTGGCAGAGCAGCGCCTGACAAGCTCCATCATCGTCATTGATGGGATGCTGAATTTGCTCGATCGCTTGAATGATTTGGCACCAAGTAAAGTAATCGTGTCGACCATTGATCGACTAAAACAGGTGAACACAAGGTTTCAGCAGCAGCTTACGATTGTTAAGCAAATCCGGTCAGCAGTCGAAAAGGGCGAGAAGCCAGCGCAAACGCTAATTGATCGTCTCGGCACCTTATCCAAGGAAACCTCTTCGTTCTTAACGGATGTGCTAGGCCGTTATGACAGTGAAATTTTGCCGCATATCAAACAAGCAGCTGACAAAGCGAAAAAATCAGCTGCAACCGCAGAGTCCATATTAGCGGAAGCAAACAAGGTCATTCCGAGTGCTGCATCCATCGTAAGCGACGCCGCTAAGGGACTAGAGCTTGGCGGCAAGGAAATGGCCAACATTCAAAAAAACTTACCCGCAGCAGAGCAAAAAATCAGAGGGCTCGCACAGCGGATTCGTGACTTGGAGAAGGAAGGCAATTTAAATGAGCTTGTTGATTTGCTCAAAAATGACGCCGAACGCGAGGGTGCTTTTTTCGCTGAGCCGGTTATATTGAAGGAGAACCGCCTATATCCGATACCGAATTACGGTTCAGCCATGTCCCCATTTTTCACAACGTTATCGCTATGGGTTGGTGCGCTGCTGCTCGTTTCACTGCTTAGTGTGGACGTCCATTCGACAGCAGAAACCGCATACCGCAGCTATCACGTCTATTTTGGGCGTTACCTGACCTTCCTTACGATTGCGATTGTACAGTCGCTGCTTGTTACGATCGGCGATATATGGCTGCTAAAGGCTTATGTCGCCGACAAAATATGGTTTGTGCTGTTTGGCGTTATTTTGAGCGCGGTGTTCATGCTGATTGTGTACACGCTTGTATCCGTATTTGGCAATGTCGGCAAGGCGATGGCTATTGTTCTGCTCGTGCTTCAGCTTGCAGGATCTGGCGGCACGTTCCCAATTCAAGTTACACCGCCATTTTTTCAAGCGATTCACCCCTTCCTGCCCTTCACCTACGCGATCAGCATGATGCGCGAAGCGGTGGGCGGTATCTTATGGGATATCGTTGCCAGAGATTTAATTGCTCTTGCCCTTTTTGCTGGTGCTGCACTGCTGATTGGCCTAGCTCTGAAGAAATGGATTAACCGCTATTCTACCAAAATGCTGGAAAAAGCAAAGCAGAGCGGATTAATTCACTAGTAAAACATTTGACTAGCCCCCTTTTTCTATGAATAATAAAATAAACAATAGAAAAACGATCTTGGGTTAGGAGGCAATTATATGTCCATGGTTCCGCAAATATTGGAGTTTAATAAGAAATTTGTTGAGGAAAAACAATATGAAGCCTATTTGACTGACAAATTTCCTGATAAGAAGATTGCAGTCCTTACTTGTATGGACACTAGACTTGTAGAGCTTCTGCCAAAAGCATTAAATTTAAAAAATGGCGATGCCAAATTTATTAAAAATGCTGGCGCCATTCTGACTCAGCCGTTCGGAAGCGCGATGCGCAGCATCCTCATCGCCGTGTACGAGCTTGGGGCTCGCGAGGTTCTCGTCATTGGCCATCATGGCTGCGGTATGACCAACCTCAATACTGAAGGCATGGTCAGCAAATTCCAAGAGCATGGCATTGATCCGCTTGCCATCGAAACGCTCGAAAATTCAGGCATACGCATGGATAAATTCCTTCGTGGCTTCTCAAGCTCCGAGGAAGGCGTCATGCACAGCGTCAAATTGATTCGTAAGCATCCTCTCTTCCCAAAAGCCATTCCAGTTCACGGCTTTATACTCGACCCCGAAACGGGCGCTCTGGAGCTTCTCGTTCAGGATTATCAAGCAGAGTAATTGAACCATCAGCAAAGAATACAAAAAACGGTTGTCCTTTCAGCTGAATCAGCCAATAGGACAACCGTTTTTTTATTTTATCGCAATGTAGATGTCGACTTCCGCATTCGCAGGGTCAAAGGTCCGGCCGTCATACAGCTCGTAATCGCCGCCATAAGTGCGCTCAATAGACGAATGCTCGAAAAACGCCCAAATCTCGCCCCATGCTTGCGCTACAACCTCATAAACGGGACCCTTCTTCGTTTTAAAAACCATAAATTTAGCCTCTGGAACCGTCGCTTGCTCTAGTCCATCCGGCAGCTCGGCTTGTGCATCTGCCCGCTCATGCCCAATAAGCACCGTGTAGGCTCCACTAGCATCACTTTCATAATCCGTATACAGCGCATAGATAAGATGACCGTTATTCACCTGTGCTCGTTCTGAGATACCGCTGGTGAAATAAGAATCCCATAGACTGGACAAAAGTCCGTTTGCTCCCGCTTCCTGGGCATTCGTCGTGCGCGTTGTTACCCCTATAAGCGTAACTGCTGGTTTTACTGCAATGGTATCATTCATCTGCTGTTTCCCCATTTCCTTGGTATGATCTTATTTTACCGTAGGAAACTGGACAGCTGTCTGTCTTAGTTCTTATAACGGTTAACAATATTTTGAGCTCGCAAAATGATTTCCTCCACGAGAGCCTGAGGCTGCTCAACCTTAACCTGATCACCGTAGCTTAGCAGCATCCCATAAAACCAGTCATCTATCGTATGCTTGCCTTCCACACGCAAGCTTCCATCCGCTAATACAGTCACTTGATCCGGATGGAAAGCATCTCCTACACGGTGGCGCACCTGCGGCTGGAAAATAAGCGTTACATTGGTATCGGCATTTTTCGACCATTCTACATCCCATGCGTAACTGTCCAGCGAAGGAGTCTCGCGGCGTTCAAATTGCTCAAACAATAGATTCAGCTTCTGTATGCGCGATAAACGGAACACGCGAAACTGCTCGCGAAGCGTGCAATAAGCCTGCAAATACCATATGTTCCCCTTCAAAATGAGCGCATACGGCTCAATCACTCGCTCCGTCTCCGAGCCGTTCATGTTAATATAGCTGAGCCCCGCCTTCCGCGTCTCTTCAATCGCCTTCTTGAACAAGTTTACCTTGTCGCGCGCTGCTGGTCCCTGTCCCCAAGGGTTCAAATCAAAAACCAAGCTATCTCCAAGGTGATCGTTCTGAAGCTTATCCGATTTGTGCAGCAATGCTCTTACCTTCTCATGCAAACCAGCATAGGTCGCATCATCTAATGCGGTACCTATGCCTTTGACGGCTGCTATAAGCGACGAGATTTCTGCTAATGTTAGATAGTGACGAGACAGCGTATATTGCTCCATAATCTCGAACCCGCCCGTTGTCCCTTGATGAGCCAATACCGGAATGCCGGACTGGCTTAACGTATCCATGTCGCGGTAAATTGTTTTTGTTGATACTTCAAAACGATCCGCCAGCTCCTTGGCGCTTATTCGTCCCCGGTTAAGAAGCAGTACCGTCATCGCGAGTAAACGATCAATCTTCAAATCAGTTCCTACTTTCTAAGCTTTTGCATCTACATAAATCTAATTTCAGCAATCGGTCCACTCTGGACAAAACCTATATTTTGATAGACTTTGTTAGCAGCAGGGTTTTTATTATCCGCATACAGCATCGGCTCCCTGTTCTCTTCCTCCAAAATTTCGCAAATTCCCGCTACGACCGCACTGGCATAGCCGTTTCTACGAAGGACAGACGGCGTATAAACCGCATTGATCCGTCCGTGCCGCGGAGATCGATGTGCGATGTTGGCCATCGCTACTGGCAGCTCATCAACAGACCAGAAATATAAATTGCCTCTCATAACCATTCCCTCTGCAGCGGGCATCTGACTGGCAGGTATAACCGACGCCCCATACGCGTCCTCAGAGAAGCCAGCCAAAAACTCAGCGACAAGCTCTACATGCTGGCGCGTTGCTTGAATCATTTTCCCTTTTACCTTCATGGGCTTAATCACCTTTGGGCATGAATAAGCAGTCATCAACATATAAGCACGATATTGCAGCTGGTTCGCCTCCGCATACATTTTCGCGAACGGTTCTGCCGTAGACGGAGCTCCGCATATACCCGGCAAATCCGTTCCTTCGTAATAAGCGATAAGCTCCTGCATAAGCATGTCTCTGCGCTCTTCCGTCATATCCTCCGATAGCCATAACCAAGCGTTATGCCCAGGCGAACCTGCAAAGAGCAGCCGTCCGTCAGACGTCTTCAAGCTCGTTGCGCCTTCCAATGCCGTAATCAAATGAATCAGATTATATTGCAGCTCATCTCGCATAAATGGAAATTGATTTAAAACATGATCGTCTGGATGCAGTTTTTCTAACATATGATCCCTCCTTTTCTCGCTGATAATTAACACTCTCTATACTTTTAGAGCCGTCTAATTAATTCAGTCCAACACCAATACCCATAATGAGTAGGGATGTAACAACGATGTCTATTAACTGATCCTTATTTTAGCAAAAAAACCTTAATAGGTATAACGATACTGCTGCGTTTATAAACGCTCACTTCAGCTGCTAAAATCCAAAATCCTGATGCGACAAATCGGTATTGACCCCAATGGCAGCTTTGCTGCCTTCTCCGGCTGCGACAACAAGCTGTGCAGGTACAATAATAGAAGAATCGCCAGCTGCATATATGCCCCTTATGCTCGTTCTGCCGTAATCATCGGTAACGAAGCCGCCTGCCTGTGTCATCGCACAGCCAAGCGCCTCCCCGAAGTGCGCTGCTTGGCCCCATGATGGCGTAACAAAGCCGCCTGTGCGCTCAATCTCGGTGTTATTCGCAAATACGATACGATGAAGGCGGCCATTCTCGCCATGGAGAGCTTTAATTTTTTGCTGCGTCACTTGAATCCCTCTTTGGCCTAGTTGACCGATCTGCTGCGAGCTAAGGCTGTTYATTCCATTCGTACAAACGACTACATTGCGACTCCAGTTAAACACCGTTTTCGCCAAATTGAAAATATTCGAGCCCTCCGAAATGACGACGAGCGGTTGATCACGCAGCTCCCAGCCATCGCAGTACGGGCAGCTGAACAAGCTTCTGCCATAAAAATCTCGTATGCCGGGGATAGCAGGCAAAGATTCCTTCAGACCTGCTGCCAAAATAAGCGTACGAGCGTGATAAATAACACCGTTGCTTGTCATCAGATGGAAGCCCATCTCGCTTCGCTGCACCTCCGTCACTTTATCAGGCTTAATGGTAACCGAAGGATATTGAGCAATATCTGCATGGGCTAATCGACGAAGCTCGCGCGGCTCAATGCCATCTCGCGTGATGAAGCCATGCGACTCATGGGTTACCGCGTTTCTAGGCTTATTGTGATCAAATACAATTACAACTCTTCGCGATCTGCCCAGCACGAGCGCTGCATTTAAACCAGCAGGCCCGCCGCCGATGATGGCACAATCCAGCTTCATATCTATCGCTCCCTTATCAGTTGAACTATTAACAACAAGCCGATACGTTTAAACAAATTATCGCTTATCTTTATTCAATCTGGGCAGGAAGGATGCATCTTGATTATGTAATGAAGGGCGTGCTGCAGGCAGCTTCTAAAGATTAATATCTTCTCACTTATGTAATCTCCAATCGACAATTTTCTTCACGAATTGTATAATTCTGTTGTTCCTTCATTAACTAACGGTGGTGACTATTATTTTATATGCAATCTCTTTGTTAGTTTCCTTTGCTATCGTTTATTTCTTAATTCCTCCGTTTGCAAAGCTGGCTTTCCGTCTTGATTTTGTGGACAAGCCCCGCAAGGATGTTGAGCGAAAAATTCATAGGGAACCGATCCCTCTTACTGCTAGTTATGTTATTTTCATCGGATTTTTCTTTACTTATTTGCTCGTCACAAGAGATTTCTCCCTGCAAACTGGCGCCATATTTCTAGGCGGCGTACTGCTTCTCTTCATCGGCACGGTAGATGATTGGTACAAGACGAAAGGCAAAGACTTTCCGTCGCTTCCTAAATTTATCGTCCAAATATCAGCAGCGGTGCTCGTTTATGCTTCTGGCATCGCATTTACCGGCTTTTACAATCCACTTTCAGGAGAATACGTGCTGCTTCCCGTTATTTTGCAGTTTACGCTTACGATTTTGTGGATCTTTGGCGTAACGACGGTCATTAACTTCTCCGATGGCATGGACGGGCTCGCTGGAGGGCTTTCGGCGATTTCTGCCGTAACGCTGTTCGTTGTAGCACTGGCCAAAGGACAATCCAATTCCGCCATCATGGCTATTATTTTAGTAGGTGTCACCATTGCGTACCTGCGATATAACAAACCTCCTGCAAAAATCTTTATGGGCGATGCTGGAGCTACCTTCCTTGGGTTTATTTTGGCGGTCATTGCACTAGACGGCGCGTTTAAGCAAGCTACCGTGATGTCATTGTTTATCCCGATTCTCGCTCTCGGCGTACCGATCTTCGATAATATATTCGTTGTCGTGAAACGCATGCTGCAAGGCAAAGCGATCTATCAGGCAGATGCAAGCCAAGCGCATTATCGCTTGCTGCGGGCTGGCCTCAATCATAAGCAGGTCGTCATGTTCCTATGCTTGGTCAGCACATGCTTATGTTTATCATCTATCATTTTGCTGCTTGTTCAGATATAAGAAATAGGGATGCTCTCAAGCGAATTTATTTGCTTAAGAGCATCCCTTTTTTTGTTTAGATGCAACGACTTCATGAGACTAGACGCCGCCTTGCTAAACCTCGAACATAATTTAATTTATTGATGAAACATTTCCCCTATTACGCAGTCTGATTAATTAGCAAATATTTCAAATAGGTGGCGGGTGCTTCATGAACAGAGCTCTATCTGTATTGGCCAAGCACGACCACACCTCACTCACCAAGCCTTTTCACAACACCGCTCATTTGTCTCAGCATAGAAAGAGGGTCCTCTCTCAGCCAGTCCTCAGACATCTTGTACACTTGACCTAGCTTGACAGCGCGAGGCTCTTGAAACATTACATTTACTCGGCCCGTTTATAGTTATATCGAGTGAACTATTGGAGGCGTTTCTATGATAAGAATGATAAGCAAAACCACTGGAATATGCCTTTTACTATCGATGCTCCTCCTCTCTGCTTGTACGAAAGCCGAGGAACCTGCAACACCTCAAATAGAAACGGGTAAAGGGAATTCGTGTCGATTTAGCCTCGACAGTGAGCTTCTAGAAACAGCCGAAAAAGGGCAGCTTAAGGGCTTGAAAGTAAATTTAAACCACTCTAGGAGCGAACTAGAGGAAGCCTATGGACAGCCTGACGAGGTTGGATTTGAAAATGCTGATTATTTAAAATATGATAACTGCTACTTCTATATTTGGGACGAAAATAAGATAGGCGTAATCGATATAAAAATAAACGAATCTGTAGAAGAGGTTAAAAAGGTTTTGGGAGAACCAGATTCCGAAGGCAATTCTGAAGGCGGGTATGATGAATATGGCATTAGTTATACAACAGGAGATTATTCTTTATATTTTATGTACGAAGACGCGGCATCAACTGAAGGGATTGTTCGAATAAAGAGCATGAATTAACTTGTCATTGCAAGAACAGCGGCAGTCTCGAAAGACTGCCGCTGTTTGATAGAGCTTTCGTTTCCTAATACACTAACATTGGAGGGGAATATTACTTTTTCTCCATTACAGCAAAGTAGTTTGCTTCATCATCTGCAAAGTTGAATACTCTTCCAGAAGGCATCGTTACAATGTCACCGACAGTGACACTTTTATTGGACAAGTCGCCATGCAGCTGTTCGAAGTGTTCCGTAAAAAACATTAAAGATGGTGTACCAAGATTTAATCCTGGTGACATTTTTGCAACGAATTCCTTATTATGTAGAATGATCGTTGTTTCTGAATCCTTTGTAGGAGCAATTTCAATATATCGAAACCCTTGGCCGTTATTTTCTTCAGAAATGACTTGAAAACCTACTTTTTCTGTCCAAAATTCTACTGCCTTATCTTGGTTATCTACATACAGCATGATTTGACCGACTTTACTAATCATTGATTGTTCCACTCCCTTGTTTAAGTAATTATTATAATTGAACTGGGCGTTCCTCAGCCAGCTTGTCTTCATTACCTCCTTATATTATAGCATGTAGAATAGGTTATCAATTGAGCATATTCTGATCTTTGCGGCATACGTTATGATGCACTCAATAGAATGCAATCACCTCAGACCAGTCCCATTGTCCATAATAAGAATCTGCTTGGTCGATACCTTTTATCCATTCCACTGCATGGTGTCCATCTATGTCCGCCATGATTACATTTGCTGTAATGTGATCATCCCTCACCCAAAAGAGCTTCGAATGAAGAACTACCGGGTTATAAGCGCCATGCTTTCGGGAGGGCTTTGTCAAATGTTTTTGCACGCCATTATTCAGCTCCACCCTCACTAAGTAAGGAAATGCTGCGCGGCGCTGATCACCATCCGGCTTAGATTCCGCTGCTCTCGACACAATAATATGCTGCAAATCCTGCCAAACAAATACTTGATCAACGAAATGCTTAGGCGTGTACGCAGCCCCCTTCTCTGAGGTTACTTCCAGCACCTTCAGCTGTTTATTGCTGGTGGCCTCGCGCCCGATCCCTGCAATGTAAGCGAGCCGGCTGCCGCTCTTTGCCCATGAGAACCACTGGGGATTATTCACCATCTCATCAAGTGTTCGAAATACAACGCCGTCCGTTGAAATCACACAAAGGATGTTGCTATCGGCCGATAATGACGCGGTTGGCTTAGCAAGAAATGCGATCCATCGACCATCAGCGGACCATTTGAACTCGCTCGTGCCGACCGCAAAAAAATCGTCAGATGGTGCTGGCAGCACATGAACGGTTGTATAGGTGCGAGGATCGTCCATTGTACGAAGTGGTATTTGATAAAGATGGATCGGCGTCCATCCATCCGGGAGCAGCTCTGACTGTGAAGAAGCAAAAAAACCTTTACCATATGGCAGCCATGAGAAATTATCTATGGCTGCAGCGGAACCAAGCGGTTTGTCCGGCGAGCTCGCATCAACGTATTGCAGTTGATCCTTTATCTGATATGCCAGCAGCTTATTCTTCGGTGCCCATTGAAAATTTTTGCCGACATTTGCAGCGACGAGCTTGCTCTTGCCTGTTGGTAAATGCAGCACCCATAGCTCTTGCTCTGCATCTCCCTGCGTATATGCAAGCCATTCTCCATCGAATGACCACTTGGGATTGCGCACAATAGGTCCGCTTACAAGCTTCTTCTCCACTTGACCTGTCTTTAGCCAAAGCTCGCCATTTCGCACAAAAGCAGCCCTTAGAAGTTGTTCTTGTTCCCCATTCGGTGCCGCTGCAATATCTGCTCCACTCGTCATAAACAACAACGCAAGAAACGAAGCGATCCAAAATTTTACGATTCTCATCTAGGGAACCTCCCAAAAAAATACTTGTGGTTACGGTTCCCTTTACTGGTGGAAACATGCATTTATTCGTTCTGTAGCTTTTCATTTTTTTTGTTTCCAGTTTGATACCGATTTGTAACTGTTCTGTTACGAATTATTTTAGCTGCCGCCATATAATTGATTTACAACGATTCATCATCCAGAGGGGCTGAACACCATTTTTACCATCGGTATTATTCGTAATCATCGCTTTTTCCACCGTCTTATTCTCATCGACCTTGCTGCAATTCTCCCCATTCAAATTCATGTAGGAGGATTCCGCCATGCCTAAACCAATCGGCAACAGTAGTCGCTATATGCCGGGACTGGATGGCTTGCGCGCCATTGCCGTTCTTGCCGTCATTGCTTATCACTTGAACTTGCAATGGGTACCGGGCGGACTGCTCGGGGTTACTATGTTTTTTGTCCTCTCTGGGTATTTAATCACGGACATTTTGCTGAAACAGCTTCATCCTTCCAAGAAATTAGATCTCAAAACGTTTTTTATTCGCCGAGCTAGGCGATTGCTGCCTGCGATGTTCCTCATGATAGCTGTCGTTTCATTATGGCTGTTGATTAGTGATACAGGCCGGTTATTGTCTCTAAAAGGCGATATCGGGTCAGCGCTTCTTTATATAAGCAACTGGTATCTTATTTTCCATGAGGTTTCCTATTTCGAGAGCTTCGGCCCCGCTTCACCGTTCGGCCATTTATGGTCGCTTGCAGTGGAAGAACAATTTTATTTATTGTGGCCCCTCGTGCTGTTAGCCGTTATCCGCTTCTCTCCAAAACGGGGCAAACTTGCACTGTGGACACTGGCGGCAGCTGCGGTATCAGCCAGTGCAATGGTACTCCTTTACCAGCCGGGTGTTGATCCAAGCCGTGTTTACTATGGGACGGACACCAGAGCCTTTGCCCTTCTCATTGGGGCAGCGCTTGCTATCGTTTGGCCGAGTTGGAAGCTGTCATCGACCTTGTCTGCACGCAGCCGCATGCTTATGGATGCTGTAGGCACGTTCGGCTTCGTCATCATTTTGGTTATGATTAATCAGACCAATGAGTATGATTCTTTTCTATATCGCGGAGGCATGGTGCTGTTCTCCCTTGCTACTGCGGTTGTCGTGGCTGCACTCGCCCATCCCGCAAGTAAATTCGMAAATGTAATCGGAAGTAAAGTGCTTGCATGGATCGGCGTCCGTTCCTACGGCATTTATTTATACCATTATCCAATTATCGTGTTAACGACTCCAACGGCCGAGAGTGGGGAGCTGCATCCTGTAAGAGCACTTATTCAAGTAATCCTAACGTTCGTACTTGCTGAGCTTTCTTGGCGGTTTATAGAGGAGCCTATAAGGCATGGTGCGCTTGGAAAAATATATTCCCTGTTTAAACTGCAAATAACGGAGCGGATTGGATTAAAAAAAGCTAGCAGTTATCTCGCCGTGCTTGTCATTGTATTCTCGAGCGTATCCTGCACAAGCAGTGTGAATTTGCAGTCAGCCAGCGGCGATAGCACGAACAATGAAACCTCTGTAGTTGCGCCCGCCAAGCCGAATGTTTCGGAGGAAGCTGCTCCAGGCAAAGATCGTGAACAAGGCAAGACTGGACAAAATGAGGCTGTGATCGAGCCGAAGCCAGCTGAACCAGAAAAACAAACGCCTCCGCAAGCGACGGAACAACCTGGTCAATCTAATACGGCTCCGGGTACAGGTAAGGATAAAACCGAACCGTCTATCACCGATCCTGAGCAGCCGAAAGTTGATACCATTGTGAACGGTACCGATGGCAGTAAGCCAAAACCTGTACCAACTGTTAATGACAAACCAACCAGCAATCCCGCACAGGGAAATAAAAATCAGAAGCCTGTACCAGACAAACCGACTGTCACCCCTATCGATCAAAACAGCGTGACAGCAATCGGTGATTCCGTCCTATTGGATGCTGAACCATTCCTAGAGAAGCTGGTTCCGGGTATCGTGGTTGATGGAAAAATAGGAAGACAGTTTGGGCAGGCATTAGATGTGATCGAGGGCTTGAAAAAAAATGACCAGCTTGGAAATACGGTTGTCATTCAGCTCGGAACGAACGGTGCCTTTACGACAAAACAGATGAATGAGCTTCTTGACACGTTAGGCACAGAACGTCAAATCATATTCATCAATACGCGTGTCCCGCGCAAATGGCAGGATTCCGTAAATAAAATGCTCGCAGCCACAGCGAAAAAGACGGAGAACGTGACCATTGTAGACTGGTATACAGCAAGCAAAGGGAAAAAGGACTTTTTTGCCGCTGATGGCGTGCATTTGAAAAAGCATGGAGCACAGTTTTATGCAGACCTGCTCATTAAAGCATTAGACAAATAAAGAAGAGTGCTTTGAAGGTGTAATCGCCTCCGAAGCACTCTTTCTTTATGATGCTCAATTAGGCAAGTGCCATCTTTACCTGCCTAATATAGAAGAAACGAACGATGAAGAAGTAAATGACTTGAACGATAAAAAATAGGCCAAGCACGAGTATGGATTCCTTGAGCAGCGAGTATTTAAACATGTTGGATAGTGTCATGAGGGCAACAGCCCCATGTACTAATGCCACCACGATTGGTGCAAAGAATAGCAATATAATTTGTCGATTCAGTATTTTTGCAAGCTCTTTGTCGCTTAGGCCCATTTTCGAAACCGCTTTGAACTTCTGCCTGTCATCATCCAAATCGCTGTACAGGCGGAAATAAAGAAAACTGCCTGCGGAGACAAAAAACACGATTCCGATAAACAAACCAATGAACAGTATCGGGCCAAAGCGCTCGCTTAACACGGAATTTTGAAATTCAAGCGCGTAAAACTCATATTTATCGCTATAGGGAATAAGATTCGTAAGCTTACCGCCTGCCTTTATGGCTTCTTTCTGCCGCAGTGGTCCATGCCATGCATAATAATGGCTCTCTTGTACTGGAGGCTGGAGTTTTGCAAATTGTTCATCCGATACAATGAAATAGCCGCTGAAACCATGTACCGCTGGCGATACAACAGCTCGATTGGCTTCAATCACAGCACTAGGCTCCAGCGTAAATGGCTCGTTAAGCATTGCTTTACCCGCTCGTGACAACCCAAAGTCGACAACCGCTGCTTTGCCGCCTGAAAGCTTAATCTTATCTATTTTCATTAATTCGGCCAAATGGTTATAGTCGGATTGCTTAACCACTACAATCATTTTATCGCTATTGGAGGCCTTGTAATAACCAAGCTTAAGCATTGCTTTTTCATTTGCGATGTTCGATTCTTTCAGTGTGCGATCAATCTGCTCCATATGCTTTTGCTCGCTGCTATCACCATCCGTCGTTGTCCGGTAGGTGAATAGATAAGGATTTCCCTTAACATGATCTCCTCCGATGATGGATTGAAATCCATAAAGCGAGCCTATCGCACAAAACGAGACAGTGGAGATAATAGCGACCAGAAAGAACGAACGCGCGTTGTCCTTCAAGCGGTAGGCGAGATCGGAAAAAAGCAGCATATTCGTTTTGAGCCAAAAAATCGATTCCATACTCTTTAGCTTCCGAATGATATAAACGCTAAGCTGTGTAAACAGCAGGTAGGTGCCGATGCAAACCATGATCGTAACCGGAATGAGCAGAAAAATAGCCTCGGTCCCATCGGCTCGTAAACTAAGAAAGTAGCTTGCTCCAATCAAGATTGGTACTAGCATGGAAAGAAGGAAGGATGACTTTGGCTCACTTTTCGCTTGCTTGTTTGCCTTTAATAGCGTAACCAGCTGCCCGCTGCGCAGTACGGTAGAAATAAAAAAAGAGATGAGAATAAATAGAATCAAAAATGAAACCAGAGTGAGGGCAATAGCCTTATAAGGAATATAAAAGGATAGCTTTTCATTGATGGTAAGAACATTTTCCCCTGCAAGCAAAATCGCCTTTGCAAACACAAGTCCCAAACCAATGCCGCCGATAATGGCAAATAGGCCAATAATCATATTTTCCAAAAAAATCATCAGACGGAGCTGGACAGTGGTCATGCCCTGCATGATCATCAGCCCAAATTCTCTTTTGCGCGATTGTAGAAATGTACTCATGGAGTAGAGAACAAAAAAGAAGGAAAAGACATAAATAATCCACTTGGATACAGAAAGCGCAAACGTAGCGCTGGAATGAATATTTTCCCCGCTAAGGACAGGGTGATATGCAAAGATAGAAAAAGTAAAGAAAACCATCACCGTAAATAGACTGCTGAGGAAATAACCTGCATAAAGCCGTTTGTTACGAGTGACGTTACGGAATGCGAACTGGCGAAACGTCATTATGATATCCTCCTAACAGCGAAAGCGTATCGATAATTTTTTGGAAGAAGGTTTGACGATTGTCACCCCGATGGATTTCCGTATAGAACCTGCCGTCCTTAATGAAAATAACGCGATTGCAATAACTAGCAGCCACCGCATCATGCGTGACCAGCATCATTGTTGCTTTCTGCTCACGGTTAATTTTCTCCAGCAGTTCCATAACATCCTTCGCTGCTTTGGAGTCAAGATTTCCTGTCGGCTCATCTGCCAGCAGCAGCTTGGGAGAGTGAATCATAGCCCTTGCTATCGCTGCTCGCTGTGCCTGCCCCCCAGATATTTCATACATGCGTTTATCCATAATCTCTGTAATGCCTAGCTTTTCTGCTATGGCTTTTACTTTTTTCTTCATTTCGCTAACCTTGTTGCCATCTAATGTCAGCGGCAGCACAATATTCTCCTCAACCGTCAAGGTGTGAAGCAGATTGAAATCCTGAAAAACAAATCCAAGCTCACGGCGGCGAAATATAGCTAACTCATTTTTGCCCAGCTTGCTGGTCGTTTTGCCGTGAAATGATATGTCTCCCGTTGTCGGCTCGTCAATCGTTGCAATTAAGTTCAGCAGCGTTGTTTTCCCGCTTCCAGAGGGGCCCATAATCCCAACAAAATCACCATCATCAATCGTTAAATTAATGTCGGTCAAAGCCCGATAGGACATTTTACCTTCATATATTTTACTAACCTGTCTTACATGCAGCATACTTAGATCTCCTTTCAAGAGGAAAACAGTTAATGTGTGATCAGTATACTGTGGACGGTCAGCCGCTAACTATCGATTAGACTTTCACTTTTATTACACGCTTGTAAGCTTCTGATAGGCGGCAAAAATAATACGTACCTCCGTACCTTGATCGACCACTGACGTTAGCTCCATTCTATGCCCAAGACGATCAGCAGCCTCCTTCGTCAGATAGAGCCCCATACCCGTTGATTCGCGCATGCCGCGTCCGTTTTCCCCGGTAAAAAAGGGATCAAATACCCGCTTCATATCCGCAGCAGGAATGCCTACCCCACGATCGATAACTTCAATAATAGCTTCGCTCCCGCGCAAATAGCAGGAAATCACGACCTTCTTCCCTTCTGTCTCTTTGCTCGCAGAATATTTAATCGCATTGATGACGAGCTGGGAGAGCATAAAAAACAGCCATTTCTCATCCGTTTCGACCGTTAATTCAGGCGTACTGATATGAACCTCGGGATAAATCTGATTGCGAATAAAAAGTMGTTTGTTGTCATGGACAACAGCGCTGATGATTTGTGACAGAACAACGGGCTTCACGTGGAAATCCTGTTCGAACGCGCGGAGCCGAGCCATATAGAGGACCGTATGCAATCCCGAGCGCATTCTCTCCAGCTCCTCACGAATGCTGGCAAACTCAGGCTCATCGATATTTTGAACAGTGAGCTCAATGACCGAAAGAGGTGTTTTCATTTGGTGAACCCATTGGTCCATGAAAACGAGATGCTCCTCCTGCTGCTTCTTTACTGTATATAATTGCTGCTGATACTGACGGTACTGGGTATGCAACAGTTTCTGGAGCGCCTCCGAGATGGGCGACTGCCCGATTTTCTGAAATGAAGCATCTAGCGATTCGAGAGGCTGACTAAGGCGGAGGTAATAATGTCGCCGACTAAGAAAGTGGTACACAAGGTATCCGCCTAGGATGAAGAAAGCAAGAAAAACAACGTAAAGTGCTGTCTTCAAATTGTGATAGCCATCGAGCCAATAAATCGAAAAAATGATACCCAATTGCAAAAGCTGAACAACAATGAGCAGAGAGTGTTCTCTTATAAACAGTTTCACTTGTCACTTTCCTTCATCCATGTGACGTTCAGCCGATAGCCTGTACCTCTCACCGTCAGCAAAGCATCTTCGATGCCAAGCTCTTGAAATTTTCTTCTAACGCGGGTAATGTTCACATTCAGCGTATTTTCATCCACGTAAGCCTGATCATCCCACAGCTTCTCAAGCAGAGCCTCGCGGCTGGCAACCCGTGGATATCGCTCAATGAGGCTTTCTACGATGTCGGATTCTTTTTTCGTGAGCGCAATGATTGCAGCTTCTAGCTTCAGCTCCAGCCTTTCGGGATAAAGCATGAGCCCTTCGATTTCGAGAACGCGTTCCTCATATCTGGAGGCATACTCCCCATAGGCACGTCGAAGATGGCTGTGGATTTTGGCCAGCACAATTCCAGAGTGAAACGGCTTCGTGATATAGTCATCTCCCCCATTTTCAAGAGCCATGATCTGATCCATTTCACCGTCGCGAGCGAATATAAACAACACCGGGCAGATCGATGCGCTGCGGATTTGCCTGCACCAGTAATAGCCGTCATAACTAGGCAAATTCACATCAAGAAGAACCATGTCCGGCGTGGCTTGATGGAACTCCTCCATTACATGCTGAAAATCGTTTACCCGTATCCCTTCATAGCCATATTTCGTTATAGTAGACAGCAGAAGCTCCGCGATTTTCGGATCATCTTCTACAATCATTATTTTGTGCATCTCACTCTCTCCTTGTATGGACCATTAATGTCAAAATAAGAATATTGCAACACTATCTATTATGCTTGATCTATTATCGATATGGAAACGGGAAGCTAGCACTTTTTTTCTCATGTGATAGATTAATGGAATTCTATTCGTATTACCTAGTAGGCGCCAATAATTGTTGCAAGGAGGGGTGAACGGTTGAAACTGACAGAGGACAATGTTGTACAACACATAAAGAACAAAAACGAAAAAGCCATTTCTTTTATTATCCATCAATATGGAGGACTGCTTGCTGCCATAATTAAACGCCATTTAAATGGCCAGCAGCAGGATTACGAGGAATGTCTGGATGATGTGCTGCTTTCAGTATGGAACAATATTTTGCACTTCGATCCAGAGAAAAATGGCTTTAAACAATGGCTTGCAGCGATTGCCAAATATAAAGCAATTGATTATCAAAGAAAACAAATCAAGCTTCACAATCACCAATTTTCGGTTTCCGAAATAGATGATCGCATGCTCAAAACAAGCGAAGCAGCCGGCACAAGCCAAGTAGATGAGCTGTTTGACCAACTATCAGCGCGTGAGCGGGATATTTTCGAAAAATATTACTTAGAGGGAACACCTTCCCATGAAATCGCGGAGCACTATAATGCCAAGGAATCTTGGGTGCACAACAAGCTTTCTAGGGGACGCAAGAAATTGAAAAGCTATCTGCTCAAAAATAATCAAGGATAAGGAGTGAGACTGTGTCGATTTATAAAGAGCTAAATGATCTTAACCTGGATGTAAGCCAGTATGAAGAACAGGAGCTCACGAGCTTCCAAAAAAAGAGCTGGGACCGACGTGTACGGAGTACAATTAGAAAACATAAAACCAATAACAGAAAGAAATATGCAGGCGTTGCGGCGGCCATTATTTTGGCAGCAGGTATTTCAATCAGCACGGGGACTGTGACTTTTGCCAATGTTCCATTCGTCGGAGGGTTGATGGAGCGATTGATGGCAACTAATGCAGATGAGAACGCGGACTACTCTCCGTTTAAAACCGAAATTGGTGCCACTGCTGAAAATAATTACGGGAAATGGACCTTAGATGAAGCGTTGATTGATAACGGACGTTTGCTTATTAGCTCCACTTTTGAGCCTGCTAAGGGGGTCAAATTTAATTACCAAATGCATCCGATGCCAACCGTACTCATGAATGGACAGAATCTCACTTCAGGAACCGCTGGACAATCCATTAAAGTTCACGATTCCATGTATACCGTCTATAATGAGCTGCGAATTTCAGAGCTTCCGATCGGTGAAACGATTGCCTTCCAAATTAGTTACGATAATCTAGACTGGAGCATCGACTCGAAAGTGAAGCTGATTGAGAATCCTTGGTCCTTTGACATCAAGGTTCCGACGAATCAATTGGCTGCAACAAGTGAAACGATTGCATTTAATCAGGATATATCACTTGGAAACGGACAATCCATTCATCTAAAAAACATGGTCGTATCACCTATTTCAACGATTTTATATTATGACTGGACCGAGCAATCCAACCACATTGCGTTTAAAATCGTCAGTGAATCCGGACTGGAGTTATTGCCAAACACAGCGGAAATATCTGCTGAGGGTTCGTATAACCGCTACGTTCCGATTGATTTGAAAGCTGAGAAATACTATTTGGTTCCTTTCGAGAGTTCAGAGAACCCTCATGCTGAGAATCCAGGAGAGGTACCGGAGCAATCGATAGTGATTAATCCATAGCAAAGCAGTGGCACCGCATACCGCCATTCCGGCTCCCGAGCGTGAAATTCTCAGAAATAGGACTAGAAACTAGTCCTATTTCTCTTTAAACAACCAATTCAGCATAATTAGATATTGAAACTAGTCTTATATCTACAATGCACCTTGCCATTTCTTCCAAAAAAAGAGATATTCATAGAATAGCTCTTTAAGCTTAACGTTTAAAAAGCTGCCGTTGATTTGAGATGATACTTAGGAGGCGGTACAATCATGCCCCACATTCCATTCAAGGATTTGGACGTTTTTTATGAAAAAATGGGAAACGGTGAGCCTGTCATTTTTTTGCATAGCGGCTACTCTCGGGGAATTCTAGCCTTCGCCAGCCAATTGCTTGATTTTCAGAGCAAATATACCTGTTATTATCCGGATTTCAGAGGTCATGGGCGAACAAAGTGCAGCAGTCTCGAATGGAATACGCCTCAGCTTGTAGAGGACACGATCGAATTTATGGACGCGCTTGGCATTTCTAGTGCACATTTGATCGGCTACAGCTTGGGGGCGAATGTTGGATTGTATGGCGCTGTTCATTATCCCGAAAGAGTTGCTACTTTAACTACGATAGGAACTAGCGGTTATGCAGATCCAACGGGTGTCGAGCAATTCGAGCCAGAGTGGCTTTTGGAACAGGGGCAGCAAGCGACCATCAATCAAATGATTGAAAGGCATGCAGAAGCTCATCGAGGAAATTGGCAAGAGCATATGCGGCAGTCTGCGAACGACTGGCGTCTCTATCCTCAGCTTACGAGCGAGCAGCTAAGCAGCATTCGTTGTCCATCCTTGCTTATTACTGGTGAAAATGATCCCTTTGTAGGTGAAACGAAGATAAAGCAGTTGAGTTCCCTGATTAAAGGATCTCGATATCTCGTCGTTCAGGGCGGCAGTCACAGGCCTCATATGCTTAGAGAAAATCCGGTTTTGGTTAATGACACCATACTAGATTTTATTGGCTCATACCCGATTTCCGACATGTGAGATTATCTAATCAAAATTGAAGCTTACGATTAAGCAAAAAAGCTGCCGAGTATAACAATCGGCAGCTTTTGCTGTGTTAGCGGGGCGATCGATTTGCAAAGCAGCCACGGACGTTTTTCTTGTTCGCAGCTGCCGCGGCATTTTTCTACCGCACATTACGTTTATGTTGGCCGTACAATTGTGAATTGCTCCCCTAGCTTCGCATAATCGTTTCCAGCAAGCCGGCTCACCGGCTTCAATGCCTCGGCGTTAATACGTCCATTCTCGTACAAAGCCTCATCCACATGGAAACGTACAACTTTGCCAATTAATAAATCACAGGCTGGCGAATCCGCTGTACCGCCAAGCGATAACGATTGATCAAGTACACATTCCATACGAATTCTCGCTTCAGCCACACCCGGCACACGCACAAGGTCGCTTGCGATAGCCGATAAGCCTGCAAGCGCAACCTCACTCTCTTCCGAAGGCAAAGCTGCTGCCGTTATATTAATCGCTTCGATATAGCTCTCATCAGAAATATGTACAACAAACTCGCCTTTGGCGATGGCATTTCGGGAGGTATCCTTCTGGATACCTCCCGGCTTGCGCTGTACAGATACCGCAACCATAGGCGGATTAGCGGTAACGATATTGAAGAAGCTGAACGGAGCTGCATTCAGAACACCTTCGCTTGAGAGTGTAGTGACAAAAGCAATGGGTCTTGGCACAATACTGCCAATCAACAGCTTATAATTGTCCTGCACACTTTGACTCGTTGGATCAATCGATAACATGATGGGCTCCCCTTCATAAGCGAAATGCTTGCTTTATATTAACCTTTAAAGGTTTCGTTAAACCAAGCCGCTGCGGCAGCTACCTCTGAACTCGTTAGCTGATGTCCAAATGTTTCCCAATGTACCGTAACCTGAGCCCCCGCTGCTTGCAGCAAACGGTCCAGCTCCTCCGTCTCCTGAGGCGTGCAAAGCGGATCATTCGAGCCCGCACCTATGAAACAAGGTACGCCAGCTAGGTCAGGCAGATCAACATCCCGAATCGGCACCATCGGGTGATGCAAGATCGCTCCGTGAAGCGTACCTTGATAGTGGAATAATAGGCTGCCTGCGATATTAGCTCCATTGGAATAACCGATCGCCACGATATTATTGCGGTCGAATCCATATTCTACTGCGGCTTGATCTAGAAAATCATTAAGCTCCTGCGTGCGGAATTTAAGGTCCTCTAGATCAAATACGCCTTCAGCAAGACGTCTGAAATAACGCGGCATACCATTCTCGAGCACATTTCCTCTGACACTCAGCACGGACGAAGCAGGCGAGACCAGCTCAGCAAGCGGAAGCAAATCCCGCTCGGTTCCACCCGTTCCATGCAAGAGCAGCAGTACTGGTGCAGTTGCATCTGTTCCTTGTTTGAATATATGTTTCATCATTTGTCCTCCTCCAATACTCTTACTTCAAATGGTGACAATAATTGCTCAATTTGCGTACGATGCTCCTCATACCATTCCGGCAGCATCAGCTTTTCACCGAGATGCTCCGGCTCTTCATCACGAGCAAAGCCCGGTGGATCTGTAGCAATCTCGAATAAAATGCCGCCGGCTTCACGGAAATAGATCGCGTTAAAATATTGGCGATCCACGATCGGAGTAGGCTGGAAGCCATGGCTCTCGACGTGGCTTCTCCATAGCGCGTGCTCCGCGTCGTCTTTTGCCCGCCAAGCGATATGGTGAACGGTGCCAGCTCCTCCATGTCCGTGTTCCATATCCTCTACATTGATGTCAATTAGATTGCCCAGATCACCTGTTGCTTTAAAACGAGCATAACCTTCATCTTCCCCGACTTTCTCCAGTCCCATCACGTTAACAAGGAGCTCCGCGGTTTTAGCCGAAGCCGTCGTGTATAATACGGCACCGCCAAAACCCTTGATCGCTTGCTGCGCCGGAACGCCGCCAAACGACCATTTACTATCCTCTCCTTGCTCCCTAGCTACGATCTCAAGCTTTAAACCATCAGGATCTTCGAATTGCAAATACTGCTCTCCAAATCTTGATGTTTGAGCAAAATCTATATTAAGCTTAGCTAGACGCTCTTTCCAAAAACCGAATGCACCTGCGGGAACTACATAAGTGGTTATACCCACCTGGCCTCCGCCAATTTTGCCTTTGCGTGAATTCTCCCAAGGAAAAAACGTAATAATAGTGCCTGGACTTCCGATCTCATTTCCAAAATATAAATGATAAACCTCTGGCGCATCAAAGTTAATCGTCTTCTTAATCAACCTTAGACCTAATACGCCTGAATAAAAATCTGCCGTCGTCTGAGCGTTTCTAACAAAAGCGGTTATATGGTGAATACCAGCTGTTTGATTTGTCATGGTAATGACACTCCTTATTTTATAGGAATATGAAAAGTAATGTAACTAACCCCACTTCTGATTAGCCAATAAGCGCATCAATGGAGTATTCACCAGCGCCTGTTAATGCGATGCCTATAGCAATGGCTACGAGAACAAGATTATATTCATAACCGTTTGCGGTTGCCCATATTCCGTTAGGACCATGCACCTTCACTATAGCACCAAGCATAGTAAGCACGATCAATACCGCAGCAAGAGGTGTAAGCAGACCAGCGACGAATAATAGGCCGCCGATTAGTTCCATCAATCCAGCGGCAACAGCCATAGCAACCCCTGGCTTAATGCCAATCGACTCCATCCAGCCGCCTGTTCCCTTTGGACCATAACCGCCAAACCAGCCAAACAGCTTTTGTGCACCATGCCCTACGAACAATAGGCCTACAACGACACGAACAACCAATAATCCCAAAGCAATACTCAATGTAAACTCCTCCATTTTGTTTTTAATGTTTAAACTACTGCTTGCATCACAGCTCTTCTTTTACCACTATTTAAAGAATCTCTATTTTAAGATATATGGTATGCATAAATGATCGCTGCTACCTTATAACAGCCATCATTGATATGCAACAAACGCCCATACGCGTGATTACACCTTTACAGCTAGTTAAACCCGCTACTTGTAGTGCTCCTGAGCAAACTTTCCTAGCTTCTTAAGCAGCTTGCTCGCCAATTGCTTCTCTTCTGCTGTCAGCCCATTTACCGCTTGCTTGATAGCGTCTTCGTGAGCAGGAAATACATCCTCTACGAACTGTTTGCCTTCATCGGTTAGTTCTGCATAAATGAGGCGTCTATCCGTAGTCGAAGCTCTCCGGCGTACCATTTGCTTCTTCTCCAGCTTATCTACGACATAAGTAATGTTTCCGCTGCTCATAAGCACTTTCTCACCGATTTGCTGCAATGGCTGCGGTCCGCGGTGATAGAGCAATTCAAGCACTCCAAACTCCGTGCGGTTCAAGCCGTTTTTACGAATATCACGATCCGCATGGGCATTCACCCATTGGCTCGCTCTAGACAGCGCAATGAAGAGAGCTAATGAATCATTTTGTTTTTCATTTGCCATGATGATCACTCCTCTCTGCGCCGTTTTATCTTTAATTAATTTATCTTGATTTAAAGATAATACATTTTGAAACAGTTGTCAACGCTTATGCCAAATCTTTTTGAATCAACGATAACAGGCATGCTTCTCAAAAAATAGAACGGCTTGAGATTTCACCTCAAACCGCTCCGCCGTCGATGGCTTCCATTTAGCTTTCTTTGGCCGGCCTGACCGAATTCCCTTTAATAAGAGAAACATAAATCCGTTCATGCTCCACTTCGTCGCCGCTGATCAGCTTGATCAGCTGTTCGGCAGCTAGAGCCCCCCATTTGCGCTTGGAATAATCAATCGTAGATAAGCGCGGCTGAGTGTAAGAAGCCAGCTCCATATTATCAAACCCAACGATATGAATATGTTCACCAATCCGAATATCAGGATGATGCGCCGCCAAATAATTGAACATACCAATAGCCATCTCATCGTTGAAGCAAAACACTGCCGCAGCCGTGCCGCTGTTCTCAGCTATAATTGTCGCTGCAGCCTGCTCTCCAGCCGATTTATTGAAATCTCCTTCAATTACAGTCAGCTTAACGCCAGCGGATCGTTCCACCGCTTGCGTAACAGCTTGCAGCCTCTGCCTTGAATCATAAGAGCCGCTAGGGCCAGTCACTACATAAAGAGTCCGATGGCCTTGCTCGATCAAATATTCGGCTGCCAGCCTCGCCCCTGCTTTGTTATCGAGCAGCACTTGATTGATGTTCGAGTGCTGCAGTTCACGATCCAGCACGACCAGCTTATGCCCGCGCTCCGCGTAGCTCAGCAGCTCAGTACTGCCAAACGTCTCGTCCAGTATAATCGCACCATCGATCATTCGCTCGGGCAGCATCCGATGAGATTGCTTACCGCTGCACACGATCAGATCATAGCCCTTTTCCGATAAAATCTCCTTTGTTCCTTGCAAGAGATCGCCGTAGAATGCGCCGCTGAAGTCGGTAAGAAAGACACCGATAATTTTTGTTTCTCTCGTCTTGAGCGACCTTGCAGCAGCGTTCGGGATGTAGTTTAATTCCTTGGCAACAGCCAATATTCTTGCTGTCGTCTCATCCGTCACCTTGGGGCTGCCGTTAAGCGCGTAAGATACCGTCGAGATCGAGACCCCCGCTTGTTTAGCGATATCCTTAATACTAACCACAGCATTCGCTCCTATCTTTCATTGTTCCTTCACTATATCACAAAGACTGGCGGTTCTTGGAGACCGCCAGTCTGCTTCTTACATAAATATTTCGATTCGGTTCGATTCCGAATGAAGATTAGCTTTCAATTGTTCTTCGGAAATTTGTACTCCACCTACACGATAACGGTTAGCTGAAGGCTTCCCTTCCGCTTCCTTACCGTTAATGATGACCTTCGTTACCTGTCCTGCATCGCTAAGGCGATAAACAAAAGTAATCGGCAAGCCGTTCCACATGAAATCGAATTGCATGCCATCCAGCTTAGCTGGCAAAATCGGATCGATAACCAGATTACCTTCCGACTGACGGATACCGAGGGCATTCGAAATCAATTGGTTCATATAGATTCCGGGACCGCTCGAATAAATTCTCCAGCCGCCCTTAACAGGCACAGTTCCTTCACGAAGCTCACCGAAACGCTCCTGCGCCTCATAACGGTTGTTGAACTTGCCGTCGGAGCTGCTGAAGTAAGAGTTGCTTTGACGCAGCTCTGCATTAGGAACAACATCACGCAATCCAACCGGATTAATCATGAGTAAACCTTGCCATACTTCATCCGTCTTGCCTAGCTTCGCCATTGCTTCAACATAACGAATATGAGCATGAACATATTGCAAGCCGACTTCCCGGCCGAAATTAGATGCCTGCTCTGCCCGCTTAAAGTTAGTGCTTACGCCGCCTGCATATTGTGCAGGACGGTTCATCAGCCGTACGCCATCTGGGCAATACAGCTGCTCTTTAATAACACGGTAATGCTCAGCTGCTTGCTCCTCTGTAAGCAATTCGCTAATCATACTGCGTGTCATTGGAAGCAAGCGGTATTGAATGCCTGTAGTTGTGTCAGTCGGGTGAAGCATCAGCTTCGCATCGCCCGGCTCCTCCATGTATACAAAGCCAGGAATGACATCCTGTTGCAGCATATACTGGTTAAAGTCCGCTTGAATAGCTGATGCCAGCTCCTTAAGCTCGGCTGCCTGAACAGCATCAACTTCCTCCAGCACGCGGCCAAACTGTGCGATAACCTGATACGTAAGCGCTACTGTCCAGCTGCTGACCATATATTGCTTAAGCTGTGCATTAGCCGGCTGCAGCGTATCATCCCAATCTCCGTCGCCATAGGAAGACAAATACGTGTCGTGCAGGAAGTGGCTCTTCATATAGGCAATTTCCTTCATCGCATGGTCAAGCAGCGTCGCAGATTCTGTCGTGAATTCGCCTTTATGACGGACCGTATAAGGAACACGCTCCTGCAAAATGCTATAATCCTTTGTTGCTGCCAAGTAGTCACCAAGCACCTTCAGCGGCCAGACAATAATATCGCCATGGCTTTCTTCTTGCTGAATGTGGAAATACTTGTCGAACATGAACCATTGCGGCCAATTGCCGTCATCCTCGTATTGATGGGAATAAACGGTCTTCAAGATTTCAGCAACCTGCTCGTATTTGTTCATAGCCATGAAGTACTCAGTCGGTCCTTGGCAAACGTCGCGCGTTCCCCATGCTGCACCGCCGTATTGCTCCAAGCCATGAGGCACAGAGTAGTGAACGAGCATATTGTGCGTGTACCACCATGCCAATGCATTCACTTTATCCAGCTCAGCTGAAGCTGCTTCAGTACCCTCAGCGGATAAGCGGAAGCCATTCATCACATGACGGAAAAACTCACGGTAGCGCTCGATTTCAAGCTCTGCCTTCCGCTCTGACTTCGGCAATGCCTCGCCACGCAAGAGACCTTGCATCGTAATTGTCCATTCCGCACTTTGGCCAAGCTGCATCACCACGAGCGATGCTGAGCCTGATGCCGTACCGCTAACAAGCAAGCTTTCATCGCCTGCAGTCATGTCTGCCCCGCTTACGAACATCCGATATTGCAGATTAGGGAAGATCGGAGCGCTGATAGAAGCTTGGTCAGCCTTGAAAGTAAATACGCCGTCCTCCAGCTCCATATGGAACGGCAGCTCGTATTCATTGTTATTCATGGATACTTGATTCGTAACTAAATAGCGGTAAGCCTGTCCTTTTTCCGAACGAAGGTGAAGGCGTACCTCAGGCGAATCAACCGTTGTATAATTTGTAATGATGATTGTGTCATCTGCTGTTTTGTAGAACCAACGAGCATAGTTAAAGCCGATCTCAAACATCGAAGGCATAGTAAGAAGGCGGTATGAACCTTCCAACTCGACATAAATGCGTTGTCCAGATGTCTTTAAATTATTGAGCGCATTGCGCGCATTCGTAAACAGCTTGTGGAAGCTGGTATTGCCTACTAGCAATTGTGAGTTGAAAATACCGTACATATAGGAAGTTGTCGTCATAACATCCTCTGTCATGCGGTCATTGCCGCCAGACATTAGAATATGACCGTGCGGACGCTCAACTAGCAGCTCCTTCTCCTTAAGCACAACATGCTCATGGCTCTCTGTAAAGAAAGACAGCAGCTTGCCGTCTTGCCATTCCTCCTGATGACGGTTAGGGAAATAAGCGTTAACTTCCTCCATCGTCATTGATGCCGTGCGTACTGGCGTTCCAATCGCATTTGCAACCTCAGACTTAGCTACAGGTGTTGCCGCCGCAGCGAAGTCGGTCTCATTCGAACGCTCAACTTCTTCCCAAGCCTTCTGAATTTCAGCGCTGAACTCTATTTCACTCACAGCTGATGGATGATCAGCCTTGAACATGCCGTAAAATACAAAGCGAGCTTTATCCTTCAACAAGACAGGCTCAGCTTGAAGCGCCGCATAAGTGAATTCATATTGATAAACCTCATTCGCTAGTTCAACCTTGCCAAGTGCTTCCGGCACGTCCGTTTCTTTATAGCTAAGACCAAAGAATTGGAATCCGTCCGTTGAGTAGCTGGCTGCTCCTGTTAGTGCACCGTGCTGCATGTAAGGAAATGATCCTTGCATCGGCTGATTCTGGCGGAAGCAAAGAACATAACCCAGCTTCTTATCTTTAAAAGCTTTATGGTCAACGTACTGCGACATGTAAGCTTCGTTCGACCGCACTGCGCCAATATCTGCGAGTCCAATGTCTTGTCCATAAGTGATGTCGATCTTCGCTTCTTTTCCTTGCGAATGTGCGGTTACATCCCAGAACCAGATGCCATGGTTCGTTAATGTGAAGACTACGCGATAGGCGATGCCATCAAATGCAGTCCCTTCCCATAGCAGACGACCATCCACCGCTGACATGCGGCTTGACGAATGAATCCCAAGCAAAGGCTCATAAGAAATCCCTTCTTCGGTATGCATGCGCAAGTAAAGATTGTTAAGCGAACCATCTACATTGTTCGACACCACTTGATTCAGCATCGTTCCTTTATGGACAGCTTGCGCAAGGTCTCCGCTGCTTAAAAAATCAAACGTCAGCTCTCCTGCTTTTATTTGCAATTTATTCATCGCTTTCAACGCATTCACTATAGCTTCCATCTTCTTCTCACTGCCTTTCTATTTGCTTAGTTTGAATTTAAGCGTTTCTACATCGCGGCTGTTTGGCCCAATGTACAGTTCAAAGTCACCAAGGTCGCTTGTGAAGGTTAGATCAGCATGATAATAACGCAGCTGTTTTTCCTCCAGCGTAAACGAGACCTCTTTGCTCTCTCCTGGCTGCAGCATCACCTTGCGGAATGCCTTTAGCTCTTGTAACGGACGGACAACATCCCCCGCCATGTCGCGTACATACAGCTGTACGGTTTCCTCACCAGCACGAGCCCCAGTGTTCGTTACTGTGATGTTTACATGTAATGGCTTAGAAGCACTCATCGTATCCATCGCCATCTTCGCTCCGCTGTAGGTAAAGGTTGTATAACCAAGCCCATAACCAAACGGCAGCAGCGGCTCATTCGGAACATCCAAGTATTGAGATACGTATTTCACCTGCGCATCAGGTGCGCCCTGCGGCCTTCCCGTATTGAACCGGTTATAATAAACCGGTACTTGGCCTACGGAATGAGGGAAGGACATCGACAGTCTTCCAGTCGGTTCCGACTCGCCAAACAATAATTCCGCAATGGCAGCACCGCCTTCCGTACCTGGGAACCACGCCTCTAACACGGCATCCGATTGATCAATTACACCGTGCAGATCAAGCGGTCGTCCGTTAAATAGGACAGTCACCATCGGCTTGCCTAGCTGTTTCAGCTGAGCGATTAGCTCAAGCTGTACCTGCGGCAATCTAATATTCGACCGGCTAGCCGCTTCTCCGCTCATATCCGAATGCTCACCTAAAGCAAGCACCACGATATCTGCTTCTTTAGCTGCAGCATATGCCGCTTGCCACTGCTCATCCGTTGCGTCTTCAATACCGCAGCCTTCTGTCACAGACAACAATGATGCATCTACTTTGCTTGCGATGCCTGCTGCCAGTTGAACCGCCTCTTCCTTGGAGCCAAGCCAAGACCAAGGTCCAAGAATATCGCCGCTAGCCGCGAAAGGACCAATCAAAGCAATTTTCTGCTCGCGTCCAAGCGGAAGAACTCCCTCATTTTTTACGAGGACACAGGATTTAAGAGCCAGCTCACGCGCAGCCTTGCGATGTGCTGCGGAGCCTACAATTTCCTGCTCACGCTCTTCATTCGCACCACGATACGGTTGATCGAACAAGCCCAGCTTCTGCTTCAGCTCCAGAATGCGAAGTACAGCTTCGTCGATCAATGCAACATCGATTTCATTCTCCTCAACAAGCCGCTGCAAATGATCCGTGTAACAGGTCGTCATCATTTCAATATCGACGCCGGCTTTGATCGCCTTCATTGCCGCTTCCGATTCATCCGCTGCAACACCGTGCGGGATCAGCTCTTTTACTGCGCCCCAATCGGAGATTAGCACACCGTCAAACGCCCATTCGCCGCGAAGAAGATCACGCATCAGCCACTTGTTTCCTGAAGCTGGAATGCCATCCACTGTATTGAATGCCGTCATGACCATTTCGCAGCCTTCATCCAGCGCCGCTTTATAAGCAGGCAAATAAAACTCGCGAAGCTGACGCTCAGACAGATCAACCGTGTTATAGTCGCGTCCACCTTCTGCAGCTCCATATGCGGCAAAGTGTTTTACGCATGCTGCCACGCGGTTAATATCATTTGCAAGGTCTTTTCCTTGGAAGCCTCTTACGAAGGCTCTGGCGAATTCACTGTTCAAATATGGGTCCTCGCCTGTCGATTCCATGACTCGGCCCCATCTTGGGTCCCTTACGAGATCGACCATCGGAGCGAACGTAACGTGTACGCCTGCCGCAGCAGCTTCCTTAGCAGCGATCTCGGCACTTTGTTCCGCCAGCTCCATATCCCATGAGCAGCCGATTGCCAGCGGTACAGGAAAGATCGTTTTGTAGCCATGGACGATATCCGCCATCACTAGAAGCGGAATGCCTAAGCGGTTGTTCGCCAAATGCTGCTTCTGTATGTTAATGACTTCCCTCGCTCCTGTTAAGCCAAGCACGGAGCCTGTATTGCGAACCGTTTCTTCCGTTACGCCCATTTCAGCCATCGGTCCGGTAATTTGTCCATCCGCGCCTTCAAAGAATGGCGTCGCCAGCTGCAGCAGCTGCCCGATCTTCTCCTCAAGCGTCATGAGCTTTAGAAGAGCCGCAGGTTGCTTTTCCATATCCGTGTTCCTCCTCGTAATAGCCAATCAAATTTATCGTTCTTATCGTTAATGTTTACAGGTCCTTCTGTCTTTACCACGCTTATGTCTTATGGCCAATATTTTTAACAATCGAAACGTTTCTATTGATTCCTAATTTGGATTATAAACAATTCAAAAAGAGTCGTCAATTGCTGTTTCATCTTTAATAGAAACGTTTATATTACTAATATGAGACTATTTTCATGAAATAAAAAAACGCTTGAACCCGTTAAAACTTTGATCTATAATGATGTCGAAACGTTTCGAATCAATAAGCAGGTCTGGTTCTAAAGTTGTAAACGGTAATATATTTTGTTTATAGAAACGTTTCACCACATCAAATAGTATTTCTATTTACTTGTGGCGAACGTTTTTGCTGCGGCAGGGAATGTAACATTTACCTGCTCATCTACACCCAGCTTAGGCTTATATATACGGCAAACAACAGCCGCCTGCGTGCATAACTTGCACGGATTCACAGCATAGTACTGATAACAATCATTCACACAGGAGGAATAATTAATGTTTAAGAAATCAGTAGCAACTGCACTAGCTAGCTCTATGCTACTTATCGGCGCCCTCACTGCTTGCGGAAGCAACAACAGCAATGAAGGAGCAGCAAACGATAAAGTAACCATCAACGTATGGGGGATGGGTGAAGAAGCCAAATCCTTGCCGAAGATTGCAGAGCAATTCATGGTTGAGAACCCTAACATTAAGGTCAATGTACAAGCACTTCCTTGGGATACGGCACATGACAAGCTATTGACGGCTGTCGCTTCCAAAAAAGGTCCAGACGTGCTTCAAATGGGAACAACTTGGATTCCTGAGTTTGCATCCGCTAAAGCGCTTATGGATATCACTCCTTACGTAACTGAATATCCAGAACTTGCTGAAGCAAACTTCTACCCAGGATCGGTATCAACAACTAAATACGAAGATGCAACTGTAGGCGTACCTTGGTACATCGACACTCGCGTACTTTACTACCGTACAGATCTACTGAAAGAAGTAGGCTACGATAAAGCTCCACAAACATGGGATGAGCTTAAAGATGCTGCAACAAAGCTTAAAGCTCGCGGCAAAAACAAATACGGCATCAGCCTTGATGTTAAAGAACAATCGCTACTATTCATGTTCGCTCGTCAAAACGGCTCGAAGCTTATCGAGAACAACAAACCACAATTCAACCAACCAGAATTCGTTGAAGCCGTTGAATATTTGGACAGCTTCTTCAAAGACGGCTCTGCACCGATTGATCTAGGTATGGATATTATCCCTGCATTTAAGGGTGAAGGCATCTCGCCAATGTTCATCAGCGGACCTTGGATGATTAAACTAATCAATGACCAAGCACCTGAGCTTGCAGGCAAATGGGCAACAGCTGTACTTCCTAAGAAAAAGAACAACCTTTCTTCTCTAGGCGGCTCTAACTTGTCTATTTTCCAACATACAACGCACAAAGAAGAAGCCTTGAAATTCCTTGCTTACATGAGCAAGCCTGAGACACAGCTGAAATGGCTGGAGCTTACAAACTCGCTTCCTTCCACGAAAAAAGCATGGGAGAACGAAGCTTTGACTAAAGATCCTAATGTAAAAGTTATCGGTGAGCAGTTGAACAGCTCGGAGCCTATGCCGCTTATCAAGCCATGGGAAGAAATTGCTCAAAACGTGCTATCGACATTCGAGAGAATTTACCGCGGCAAGTCTGAAATTAAGAAGGAACTTGACAGCTTCAACGCCAAAGCTGAACAAATTTTGAATAAATAATGATCGCCATCGCCGGCAGCGGTTCTGGAACAGAGCCGCTGCCGGTTCCATTAGAAATGGATAAAGCCAGGCGCTCATAGCAAAGGAAGGGTCGTTTATGAAAGGCATCTCTCAGAGTAAGGCACCGTATTTCTTTATCGCTCCAACGCTTATTTTGCTTACCTTATTTTCGTTATTGCCGATCCTTGTAGCCTTAATAATAAGCTTTACGGACATGGACTTGGCAGGCCTTGCTGACTGGTCCAATATTTCATTCGTCGGATTCAAAAACTATGTAGACGTGCTGGCTGATCCTATTTTCGTAAAAGCCATACTTAATACGTTGTTCTACGTGATCATCGGTGTTCCACTTGTTATCTTATGTTCACTTGCTATTGCGATCATGATTAATTTCGGCGCAAACCGTGCATTTAAAGCTTTCCGCGTCGTCTATTATATGCCATCAGTTACAAACGTTGTTGCCGTTGCTGTTGTATGGGGTTTCCTTTACAATCCGGCTTTCGGTCTGCTCAACTATATTCTTGATTCGATTAATCTGCCTACGGTTCCATGGCTTCAAGATCCAGTCATGGCTAAAATATCGCTTATTCTGATGGCGGTATGGAGAGGGATCGGTCTCAATATGATCATCTTCATTGCCGCGCTTCAAGGTATTCCGAAGTCTTATTACGAGGCGGCTCAGCTCGACGGTGCCAGCACATGGAAACAGCTGACTTACATCACGATTCCAATGCTGCGCTTCGCGATCTTCTTCGTATCGATCACTACCATGATCGGTTGGCTGCAATTTTTCGAAGAGCCATTCATTATGACCGACGGTGGTCCACTCGACAGCACAACATCTGTGGCCCTGTTTATTTATCGGAACGGCTTCCAGCTTAGCAACTTCGGATACGCGGCAGCAGGATCATTTGTCCTGTTCATCGCAATCATTATTATTACGCTCGTACAATTCAGATTTCAAAATAAAGAAACGGATCTATAATCCAAACGGAGGTGTAATGGATGAGTTCGCAAGCAAAAGCGTCAAGCGCCTCAAAAGGCGAAAAAGCGCTCAAGTGGATACTAGGCATATGCCTCGCGGTCGGCGGGGTATTGGTCATCCTTCCTTTCGTATGGATGATCCTTTCTTCCTTTAAACCAGAGAGCGAGATACAGAATATCCCGCCTACCTTACTGCCTGAACGCTTCACGACGGAAAATTTCAAGAACTTGTTTGAGAATATGAACTTTGGCGTTTATTTGAAAAATACGCTAATTATCGTTTTCTTCTCCTTTATTGGCTTATTCCTGAATGCGATGGCTGGTTTCGGCTTCGCGAAGTACAAATTCAAAGGCAGTAATAACTTGTTCTATATCGTACTTGCTACGATGATGATTCCTGGTCAGGTGACGATGATTCCAGTCTATCTAATCCTAAATGAAATGCATCTGACGAATACGATGATCGGTATCGTTCTGCCCGGACTTGTCGGCGCCTTCGGTATATTCCTGTTCCGTCAGTTCATGGCTACCATTCCAGATGAGCTGCTGGAAGCAACCCGTCTTGACGGTGCAAGTGAATTCCGGACGTTCATGCAAATCGTGCTTCCTATTTCGAAGCCGATACTTGCGGTACAAGGCATATTAGCCTTTATTGGCGGATGGAACAGCTTCCTTTGGCCGCTTATTATCGCGAACGATGAGAAGCTTTACACTCTCTCCGTTGGCCTGTCATTGCTCAAAGGGCAATACGGCGGCAACTATGCCCTCCAAATGGCTGGATCAACCTTTATGGTTGTGCCTATCATCATCATCTTTATCTTCTTCCAGAAGCATATTATCGAGAACTACGCGATCTCAGGCATCAAATAATAACAGCAGGGGCTGTCTCTAAAGGTATGTATAGACCTTTGAAGACAGCCCCTGCTATGTTTTATAAGCTTTTCAGCTATAAATATATAAGCTACCGCCACCACGCTGAGGATGGGTACTCAGCCGCTTGAAGCAGTACAGTCTCTCCGATTTTCGGAGTCGAAATGCGTGTTTTCATCTCCTTAGCTGCCTTTACCGCTCGCTCCACAGGGTCGGTCCAATCATGCATGGCAAGTGTGAATGCACCCCAGTGTATCGGAATCATAATCTTTCCGCGTACGTCCAAGTGAGCCTGTACCGTTTCTTCCGGCATCATATGGATAGCTGCCCAGCGCTCATCATACTGTCCACATTCCATTAATGTGAGATCGAAGGGTCCGTATTTGTCGCCAATTTCTTTAAAGTGAGGACCATAGCCGCTATCTCCGCTGAAGAAGATGCGTGCCTCCCGGCCATGTATTACCCAAGAGCACCAAAGCGTTGCATCGCGATCCGTTAAACTTCTACCTGAGAAATGTCTTGCAGGCGTACAAGCGAGTTGAATCCCCTCATATGAAAACTCATCCCACCAATCATGCTCCTCTATAAGGGATGGATCTACTCCCCATCTTACCAAATGAGGCGCAACACCAAGCGGAACAATAAAGCGTCTCACCTTATCCTTAAGCTTTACGATCGAGCCATAGTCCAAATGATCGTAATGATCATGTGAAATGAGTACCGCATCAATCATCGGAAGCTGCTCCATCTCAAACGGCAGCTTATCACTGAATCTTTTACCGCCTATAAACGGAAACGGGGACGGCGCTTTGCCGAACATCGGATCAAGCAGCAGGGTTTTCCCGTCGATTGCAAGCAAAGCTGCAGAATGGCCAAACCATGTCAGCTTAGGCTGATGCTGCCCGGCACCATATCCTTCACTCATCGACTCAACGACTAGCGCTTTGCTTGGCCTAGCCATCTTATTGCCTTTCATAAATTGAACGAGCAGCTTCAGCTTCTCGCTTGTTGTCGTATCCATGGCTGTAGGAATCGCATTTATAAATTTTTTACGGCCATATTGGTTCGAACGGCTTAACTGCTGCCGCCGCTCCTTTGATTGTGCTGCCCCAAAAGCAGGGTAATACTGGAGGACCAAATACACAACAACTATGACTACCGCAATGATACTAACGAATATGAGCATGCCTTTTAACCTCTCCCCTTGCCGTATCAATATCTACACGCAGAAAAACCGCTATTGAAGTATACGTTACTACTTCAACAACGGTTTTATCAAGTTTAGGTAAAGATTAGACTACGCGCGTCGTGTTCCTCGCAAGATTGCACTTAGCAGCAGTACGACTACAACAGCTCCAATGATAGCCGGGATGAGAGCAAATCCGCCCATCGTCGGTCCCCACGAGCCAAGAATTAGCGTACCTAACCAAGCTCCGATGAAGCCAGCTACGATGTTACCGATAATTCCTCCCGGTACGTCGCGCCCAACAAGCAAACCACCTAACCAACCAATTACTCCGCCAACGATTAATGTCCATAATAAACCCATATTTTTTTGCCCCTCTCTGTCATTCGATATAGCTATGATTAACCTCATATGGCTATTTTGAAACAAAACAGTCGAGTGTAATATATGGAAGAACAGAACTCGTTGTCGTTTCAAGGCACTTTATATGAATAGCTGGCTGCTAAGTAATCGGCAGCGTCACCTCAAAAGAAGAACCCTCATTCAACCTGCTGTCTACACGAATATTCCCGTGGTGGAGCTCAACGATTTTATGGACGATCGACAAGCCTAATCCGCTGCCATCAGCCGTTCTCGTCCGCTGCTTGTCACCCTTATAGAAACGTTCAAAGATGCGGAGCTGATCCTCCGAAGAAATGCCAATACCCGTGTCTGTAATCTTTACTTTGACCTCATCACCTAGGCGCTCCAGTACAATCTTAATGCTCCCTTTGGCAGGTGTAAATTTAATCGCATTATGAAAGAGGTTTACCCAAACCTGACTAAGCATCTCTTCGCTCGCCGCAATTTCTACTTCCTCTAGCTCCAGTTCAAGCTCAAGTGCTTTGTCCAGCCACTGAGGCTCACTAGCGAGCACAATGTTCTCAAGCTGCGCATCGAGCCTGTATCGCTTCGTGTCCAGCTGCTGCTGCTCGGATTCGAGCGTTGTCAGCTTAAGCAGATTGTCGCTTATTTTGGACAACCGCGTCGTTTCCTGCTCAATAATCGACAAGTAATGACGCTGCTCCTCAGGGCTAAGGTCCTCGCGCTGCAGCGTGCTCGCAAATCCGCGTATCGAGGTCAGAGGTGATTGAATTTCATGCGATACGTTAGAAATAAACTCCTGACGAAGCAGCTCTACCTGCTTCAGGTCATGCGCCATATCGTTGATGGACTGAATAACGTCCCCGAATTGGCCATGAAATTTCTTGTCACGATCCAAGGCCACGTTGAAATCTCCCTTTGCCATTCGTTTTAGCGCATCGATCATTTCAACCCAAACTTCCCTCTGCTTCGGTCGTATCACCAAATTAACGATAGCGAAAAGCACAATGATAAATAAAATGCCCAGTCCCCAGTTCACCAGCTGCACTATATATTCAGGAAAGCGGACCTCATGTCTCGTGTAAAACCACTTCGTCAACCAATACGCCAGTGAGAAGGCACTTCCGCTCAGTAGGAATACCATCGATGTAGCTCCTACAACACGCAGTGAAACTTCCCATTTTGACATTTTACGATTCATTGGAGTACCTCCAGCCGATAACCGAGTCCACGGATCGTACTGATCTTAATCGATACCTCCCAAGCGACAAAACGCTCACGCAGCCGATTGATGTGTACATCCAGCGTTCGTTCGTTGCCGTCAAAATCATAGCCCCAAATCGCTTCGATCAGTTGGTTGCGTGTCAATGTACGGCCTAGATGGCTAACGAGCTTGAACAGCAGCTCAAATTCCTTCGGAGGAAGCGTCGTATAATCCGAATGAATCTTCACTTCATAAGTCTGCCGATCGAGCATGATCTCCGCTACGGAAACCTGCTGCGACACCGCGATTCGGTAACGCTTCAATAGCGCTTTAACTCTGACAGTCAGCTCCGCGGGATCAAACGGCTTTACTAAATAATCGTCCGTTCCGAGGTGGAACCCTCGCACCTTATCGCCCATTTCTCCCTTGGCCGTCAGCATGAGCAGCGGAATATCGTACTGCTCCCGCAGCTCACGGCACAGCTCCCAGCCGTCCATATTCGGCATCATAATATCCAATATGACCATATCTGCCGGAGAGGCTTCCATTTGAGCAAGCGCCGATTGCCCATCCGGAGCCTCCTGCACGCTTAAAGCCTCTTTCTCCAAAATAACCCGAACCAGCTCACGAATATGCGGATCATCGTCTACAATCAGCACATAGCCCATTTCTCCACCCTCTTCTCTGCTTACTTAAGAAGCCGTTTTATTGACTCGAAGCTGTCCATTAGCGAATTCTCGATACATGGTATGGCTAGCATACAATTGATCATGCGTTCCTACCCCGGTAATGACGCCTTTCTCTAGGAAAACGATCGAATCCGCATCAACAACCGTCGACAAGCGATGGGCGATAACGACAGTGGTCCGTCCGATCATTAGATTTTTCAGCGCGTCCTGCACCACTTCTTCTGACTTGCTGTCGAGATTAGACGTCGCTTCGTCGAGCATAAGGATTTGCGGATCACGCAGCAGCGCCCTTGCAATGGCAATCCGCTGCCGCTGCCCACCCGATAGCTTAATGCCGCGCTCGCCAACTTCGGTTTCATAGCTCTCAGGCAATGCTTCAATAAAGCCGTCTGCATAAGCCATTCGTGCAGCCTGCTCGATTTCCTGCTGCGTCACCTCATGCGTCAGACCGTAGCATAAATTGTCTTTGATCGTGCCTGCGATAATTGGGCTCTCCTGCGAAACGTAGCCAATCTGGCTGCGCCATGAACGCAGAGACGCGTCGCGGATGTCTGTTCCGCCAAGCCTAATCGCCCCGGATGTCGGGTCGTAGAACCTCTCCAGCAGCGAGAATAGCGTCGTTTTGCCGCTGCCGCTCGGGCCAACCAGAGCAGTTACTTTGCCCGCTTCAATCGTCAGGCTCACATCACGCAGGATTGGCTCATCGGGCTTATAGGCAAATGATACATTTTCCACCTGCAAGGTTTGGTCCATCTGAGTTACTTCCTTGCCATTATCTTGATCTTCTTCATCGGATTCTAATATACCAATAATGCTGTCCGTCGCGCCCATTGCCTTCTGAAATTGCGTAAAAAATTGTGAGATCTGCGTGATCGGCAGCATGATTTGGAACAGATACATAATAAAGGCGACTAATTCACCCGCAGTCATCTTACCTGATGATACTTGAACACCGCCAAAGCCGATTAAGCATACCAGCAGCAATAAGATGATAAAAGTGACGATTGGTGAAATAAGCGCCTGCATGCGAGCTTCCTTTAAACCAAAACCAAACAAATTCTGAATGCCGACGCGTCCTTGCTCATATTCAGCAGGCTCCGAGCCGGATGCTTTAACCAGCCGAATCTCCGACACCACACGATTTACGACGGAAGTAAATCTTGCGTTCTCCGCCTGCGTGGATTTGGATATGCTGTACATTTTCCGCCCAATTGGCACCATAATGAGTGCGGCCAAAGGGAAGACGGTTAACATGATGAGCGTCATCTGCCAATTCATATAGAAAAGAATCGACAATGCACCGATAATGGACAAAATGCCTGTGAAAAAACCAGTTACATGCTCCGTAATAAGACCCTTCAGCAGCGCCGTATCATTAGTCAGCCGACTAATCGTATCACCGGAGGATTTGTTGTCATAATACGGGACTGGCAAGCGCAGCAGCTTGCTCCATAACCGCTCTCGGATAGACGAGACGATCTTATTGCCGCTGTAATGCAGCAGGTAAACAGACACGCCTCCAGACACAACCTGCGCGATAAAAGCAGCCGCCATCCAGACAATTTGCCCCGTGCTCAATGACCCCAGCGAGAAGCCATTAACCATATTTTTCGTGAATAGGGGTATGGTCAAGCTAACTAGCGTCGTAATGACGCTCAAAATAACCGCAATAGACAGCATCATCTTCGGGGGATTCGTCTCCATAATCAGCCCTATGAATCGCTTGACGTTGCTATTTTTATTTTTCATCAGTATCACTCCTGTATCTCTCTATTCTCTCCACTACAGTTCCTACTTTACCTTGCCTGTTTAAACGCAATATAAACAACGAGGCTATCGCTGCGTATTTAAGCAAGCCATTCTCACTTTTTTGTAATCCACCACTTCCTCTATTTGGTAAATTGGAGTAAAATAATGCGATAGTTTGACCAAGCGTTCGTTCGACGCCGCACAAGCCACTACGAATAGGAGAGCTGCCTATGCATTTTCAAGAAGAGCAGGTTGTAATTGGAATAGACGGCGGCGGAACTCATACCCGCGTCATGGTGTGCAGTCATAGAGGACATGTGCTTTCATATTTGGAACGAGGCTCCGCCTCTATTTACAAAGACGAGATGGCAGCAGAAAATGTGCAAGGAGCTATAGCCCAAGCACTGCAGCAAGCTGGCCGTACTCCTGAGCATGCGCTGGCGCTGGTTGCCGGTATTGCAGGCTTCGATTCCCCATCTGACCTCGAATGGATTAAGACATTAACAAAGCTTCCGGGACTTACCTGCCCGATGTGGCATGTGAATGATGCGGTCTCTGCTCATAGAGGCGCATTAATGGGTGAACAAGGCATCGTCGTTATCGCTGGAACAGGCTCGATTATCGTAGGCATGACGGACGATGGACAACTGATTCGCAATTATGATTTTCACCATTATGCAGCTAGCGCAGCGAGATTTATTGCCTATGATGCTGTATATGAGATGCTGGCAGGCAATTGTAATGATACGGACCATGAGCTTTGCGAGGCCATGCTTGTTCATTGGGATGTTTCAACAGTCCAGCAGCTTGCTGATATAGCCAAAAAAGGCTTTGCGGATGATCGCCGTACGCGAGACAAGCAGTTTGGGAAGTTCGCTCCTGCGGTTACGGAAGCCGCCGAGCGTGGAAGCTCTCTCGCGATCCGCGTGTGCAGCCGTGCCATCGATCAAATCAAGGTAGGCATCGAGATGATTGCTTCCTCCTTCTATAGTGAAGAGGTTGCTGTTACTTTCACAGGCAGCGTTGCAAACAGCCCTTATTTTATTCGCGAGCTGGGCGAGCAGCTTCGGCAAGGAAACAACAAGCGCTACACCGTTGTTCAGCCTAAATTCCCGCCTGTAGTCGGCTCTGTTTTACTCGCGTTGAAACAGCTGGATATTGCCATAGATGATGACGTTATCCATAACCTAAGTGAATATACATTTGAGACTGCCGAATAGAAGTTTGATCCGACGTCAACCGTTTAAAACATGGCTATTGACCTTTCCGTTACGTATACCTTTAAGCTAGGGATGAATCATTTTGAACCCTACTGAGGAGGAATTGCGATGCCAGACCATGATGTTATTTATAAGGAGGAAGCGGCGCGTTATCATGAATTAATCGCGAAGCAGCCGAGCGTGCAGCATTGGATCGAAGAGATAAGACCAATTAGAGGATTGGATATTGTAGATCTTGGTGCCGGCTCCGGCAGACTGACTGCCGTACTAGCCGATCAGGCCAAAACGATTGTTGCACTTGATGCGTATGAACCTATGCTGCACGTAGCGGCAGAACGATTACGTTCTGCTGGCTATACGAATTGGAGAACGCAGGCTGCTGATCATCGCGAGCTGCCTCTTGCGAGCCAAAGCGCGGATTTAATCGTTTCCGGCTGGAGTATTTGTTACTTAGGCAGCGATAATCTACCAAACTGGGAGCATAACCTACAGCAGGTTATGAGCGAAATGAAACGTGTGCTCCGCGATAACGGAACCATTATTATTTTTGAGACGATGGGCACTGGCTTCGAAACACCAAACCCGCCTGACTTTTTGAAAAAATATTACGCTGCACTTGAGCAGGATTATGGATTCTCGCACAAATGGGTACGAACGGATTACACCTTTGACAGCGTGGAACAAGCGGAGCAATTAACACGTTTCTTCTTTAGTGATGAATTAGCAGATAGGGTAGCGCGGGACAAGCTCGTCCACCTGCCCGAATGCGCTGGTATTTGGTGGCTTCATTTGTAATCATGCATATTAGCCTGATTTTTCTACACACCAAGTAGTCATGCAGCGTTTGTCTGCTACGATAACGGTTTTGAGCGGCTCGAATAAATGCCCGCTCAGCTTTGCCGTCATTCCAAGCAGTTTTTCCTCCGTAACCAGAAAACGTCTGCTTCCGTCAGGAAGCAGATATTGTCCTTCACCAAGCGGCTGCATACGGGACTCCATGCCAATGGAGGAGGCCAACCTAGCGAACAGCTTCCCGCCTGGCTTAAGCACGCGCCAGAGCTCATTAACCATTTGATCAAAATGCTCCTCATTGTCGGCAAAATGCAGAACCGCGCTGCTAATAATAAAATCAAAGCTGGCATCGGCGAAGCTCATCTGCTCTACCGCCTCCACGCGTGCCTGCTCTTTCGCCCATTTAGGAGCTATCAAGTCCGCTAACCGCTGCAACTCTTGAATAGCCGTCTCTGATCGATCGATTGCAAATACATCATAGCCGCTGCGGAGCAAATACGTCAGGTTTCTCCCTGAGCCACAGCCTGCATCAAGAATACTCATATCCTTAGTCAGTGATCCCTTCAGCAGCTGATCAAATAAATAAATATCGATGCCGCCAAATTGCTCCTTCAATTCCATCTCCATCATTTGCTCCTCCTTCTATGATGTTTACTTTACCTTGTATACATAAACCTTCGTCCGATACATATCGCGGCAAATAAGAGTACGCTCAGGCTCCCAGTTCGGCAGCGCAAAACATACGCTTATAACATGTGCACCCGGCTTTAATTGCTCGTGAAAAATGGGGCTTAAACGCCGCATCGCACTCGGATAGAGGTAACACACAACCATATCCACATCCCGGTACGAATATGTGTACAAGTCGCCCTTTTTGAACGATACATTCGTCCGATTTTCGAGTTTCGCAGCCATAAAAGATATCCACATGGGGATAACTGAATTTTCGATTCCAATGATCCGCAGGTTTCTGCTGGTTCTCCCCGCTTGAAGCGCGAGCGTACCCCAGCCAGAGCCCGCCTCCACCATAACGCCGCGGCTTTGCAGCCGTCTGATCTCATCAACTACAACCCGCCGCAACGGCGCTGAGGAAGGCATAGGCGAAATGCCGTTCCGCCAGCTTACATACACGATGGACAGCAAAGCAATCAGCACGATAGCTGCCACGACCATCAAAACATTCTGATAGATGAAGCTTTCCACGATGATCTCCCTATCTTGTTTCATGGAGGATTCCGCTTTATTTCCCTAGTGTGAATCCGCTCTGTTAGTTAAGACTTATTCCCTCTGCGAACCTTCAGCTGCTTGCCCTTCACTGTCGTATTTCGCATAACCTCCAGCACTAGCGAGCCTTTGCCATTCAAAATTTCAACATCGGTAACATTATCCAAAATCGTAATAATACCGATATCTTCCGCGGACACGCCTTCTATTTTGGCAATGGTTCCAACAAAATCGACCGCTCTAAGCTTCTTTTTCTTGCCGCCGTTAAAGTTAAGCTTCATAATCTGTTTGTTCAGCTGCTCGCGCTTGTCTTTTTTGAGAACGGGACCGATATTGAGCTTCTGTTCAAAATCTTCTCTGCGAAGGTCAACCGCTTCTTCTGATGGCGCCTTCGCTTTGTTAATGCTAAATCCGATGTAGCCTTCTATTTCAGCTAGGCGCCTTGCATCCTTAGATGCTGCGAAGGTGATCGCTTTACCCGTTTTGCCAGCCCGTCCCGTTCTGCCCGTACGATGAACATAACTTTCCTTCTCCAGCGGAATATCGAAGTTGATGACATGCGTAATATTCGTAATATCAATGCCTCGCGCTGCTACATCTGTTGCAACCAAATAACGGAATTGCCCTCTGCGGAACGCATTCATTACTTCAAAACGCTCATCCTGCTCCATGCCGCCATGGATGCGGTCGCACGGATATTCGAGCTCCGCCATTTGTCTGAACACTTGATCTACATTCTCCTGTGTCCGGCAAAAAATAATACAGCTGTCCGGATTTTCGACGATCATCACGTCTTGGAGCAGCTTAAACTTATCTGCTTCCTTCACCTCAATAACCGAGTGCTCAATCGTAGCAGTCGTAAGCCCCTCTGCCTTGATCTCTACTTGTACAGGAGTGTTCATATATCTATGCGCTAGCTTAGCTACATCCTCAGGGAACGTTGCAGAGAACAGCATCGTCACTCGATCCGTAGGCAGCTGCTGTATAATAGCTTGTACCTGCTCGATAAAGCCCATGTTCAGCATTTCGTCCGCTTCGTCGATGACTAGATATTTGATTCGTTCGATGGGGAGTGTTCCACGCTCAATATGATCATGTACGCGTCCAGGCGTCCCTACGACCATATGCGTTCTTTGCTTAAGCTCCGCTCTTTGGATATGGAAAGGCGCTTTACCGTAGACAGCCATCGATTTGATCCGCTTGAAACGGCCGATATTTGTAATGTCCTCGTTGACTTGCAGTGCCAGCTCCCTCGTTGGTGTCAGCACAAGCACCTGAGGCTTGTTTTCGTTCCAATCAACCAGCTCGCATAATGGTATCCCGTAGGCTGCCGTCTTGCCGCTGCCCGTTTGTGATTTAACGACCAAATCCTTTTGCTCAAGCGCAACCGGAATAACCTCGCGCTGCACCTCCGTTGGCGTTTCGTAGGACAAGCTCTCCAACGCTCGAACGATTTCTTGACTTAACGCATAATCCGAAAACTTTATTTCACTCATCTATAGACCTCTTCCGCACTTTAGTAGTTAAATCTTTCGTAACCTTAAGAATAGCATAATAACGACCCATTTGATTCATAAACCTTTGTACAGCCCAGCTTTCAAAATTTATTTGTTAGATCAACCGCTAAATCGGGTTATATCGTATAAGAGCTTGCTTCGCTCTAAGCTAGGCAGTACTACAAAAAGTGAGTACTAGTTCACTTTAGATTGGGTCATTATAATAAAAGCCAGATCAACTAGAAAGGCTTGTGAGTGCTATGCTTCGATTAAATGTTGCACGTGTTGGATTTCTAATGGGCGTTTCACTTCTGCTTGCTTCCATCATCTATTTCTTCGCGGCGAACTGGGGCGGCCTGGTCCGCGCCGATAAAATTCTCGCGTCTGCCGGCATCATGGTGTTATTCTATGGCGCAGCTTTCGTTTTTTCCAAAATGAAAATAATGCTTGGCCATCACTATTTTTTGTCTGTTACTTTTCTAGTCGGCGGCTGTGTCGCGTTTGGCGTGGCGGTTGCCCTTCTAAATCAAATATATAATTCACATGCGGACACCTATGAGCTGTTTCTCGTTTGGTCCATTCCTGCTCTGCTGCTTGCGTTCATTACCCGCTTTAATCCTTTTTATATCCTTGCCTATATACTCGTTCATCTAACCCTGTGGCAATACTTTTTCCCAAGCGCGTATTCTATCGTCCATAGCGACCAAGAAATTTTGCTGATTGGCTGGTTATTTGCGCTTATCAATCTTATTCTATTCGCATTAATAGAATCCAAACGTCTCACATCAGCGCCGCTTAAATATATTAGCTTTATTGCCTTTCATATTTCTTTGCTCGTCTTGACAAGTTCCGATCTATACGAACATTATGGCGCATGGATGAACGTCGCAAGCGCTGCGGCAATCGCGTTCGGATTCTATTATTTCACCCAAGTTCGCCTGGATAAAATCATGCTTACCCTTAACGCGCTGGCTGCTTCCGCTTTCGCTGTATTTAAATATTTCGAGCTGATGTCCGAGCATTATTCCACCTTGTTTTTTATATTCGGACTCCTCTTTGTCGCTTTATTACTCACAGCCAACGTCTTTTTCTTCCGTTACTTAAACAAGCTCGGCAAGCATCAGTCAAGCTCTAATGAACGAGATGACCAAGCATCCCATCCATCAGAAGAACATAAGAGCACTCTTGTTGGCAAAATCGCATTCACAATCGTTACCGTAATCGGTGTTTTGATTGGCAGTATCTCCTTAGTAGGCTTAGTACTATTAGCCGCTGGTGAAATCCCGCCCGAAAATATTTTATTTGTAGTGTCACTGCTGTTTATTATTCCAACACTGCTGCTGACTCGCTTAAATACGGCTGTACGCTACACCGTGCTTACGATTGGATATATAGCTGGACTTATCTCTACCGCTTGGATTGATACTTCAGCCTTGTCTATTTTTTTCATAGCGGTACTGCTTGTCGGATGGTTCAAATGGCAAGGAAGGGTACCGCATTTCTTTATTTATACCTTACTGAATATCAATATCGCTATTCTTCTGTTTCAGTTATTTGGATCTGTTCATAATGCGGCTTCCTTCATCGTGTTCATTGTGACGTCGCTCAATGCAGTCATTTATGCTAGTCACCATCTTCTTAGGGAAGGCCCCTTCAAGATTCATGTAAGAGAATGCGGTTGGTTCTTTACTCTGCTCCTTCTATTTTGGCTAACCTTTATGGATAACATTTTCCCTTACTCATATGAGCTATTTAATATATTGAATTTCATTGTAGTTACGATCGCAGCCTTTCTATTTGTTAGGCGCAGCCAAGCCCTTGAAGCAGCCATAAGCTTCGTATTCTGGTTCATTTTCCTTGCGTTCAAATATTACGACTTGTTCTGGACGTTATTGCACAAGTCGATTACACTCGCTCTGCTTGGCGTGATTATCATAGCAGCTACTTATATTTACGCCTACAGAACACGCGCAGCAGTGTCTGAACAAGCGGACTCATTCAGCCGATTGCTGCGTAGAAGCCCCGCTCTCATTGCTATCGTTGTAGTGCTGCAGCTCGGTTATGTCGGTTACCATGCCGCAGTAAGCGAAATATTGCTCTCGAGCGGCACTCCGATTAAGCTGGCCATCGTGCCGCTTGATCCACGATCCATTTTGCAAGGCGATTATGTAGCGCTCCAATACAATATTTCGGCACCACCAGATCACATCGCTCAGGAACTGGAAAGGCGTCCAAGCAACAGCCGAATTAAGGTCGTGCTTCAACAAGGTGCGGGCGGCGTATACAACTTGGATCGTTTATATAAAAAAGGTGAGCCTTTAGCTGACAAAGAAATCATTATTAACGGTTCCACTAGCGGCTGGAGAACCATCCAGTACGGCATAGAATCTTATTTTGTACCCGAAGGCACTGGGCTGGAAACGGAGCAAAATGCCCGCTTCGCGTATGTAATGGTTGGAACAAAAGGTGATGCTATTCTAGAGAAATTAACGAAAGAATAGTGCTGTACAATTGACCGCCAATAAACAAAAAAAGAAGCAGGACCTATACAGCGCAACAGCTGTGCAGGTCCTGCTTCTTTCAAAATAGAAGGAAATATTTCATTTGCTTCTACTTTGCTTATATGTGCCCAACAACGCTGCTTCCGTTTGCTGAGGACGTTGATGGCTTTTTTGCATATTCTTTCGACTATCCGTGCATCAATTTGTTCAATTCCGTAAATTCCTCTAAATAACCGTTTCTCTCCAGCTCCATTAATGCCTTCCGAATGCTGACCTCATCCTCGCCAGATTGATCTGATAGTGCTAAGAGCTCAGGCAATGTAATGTTTTTATGCTCCTTGCAATACGTGAGCAGCCCTTTGGCTGCCCAAGATAAGCGATCATCCTGGAATTCACCGATCATTTTACGGAACAATTTATGTGGGATTAGCTGCTCGTCAACTAAGGCTTGCATCGCTTTTATTGCAAGTTTTGTCGTCATACGGCCTTTTTTGGCAACCTCGTCTAAGGTGAGCGATGCGGAATCCGCCGTGCTTGAGCTGAGTACGATATAAATCATTTGCGAATAAATATCCAAGCTTTGGTTATAAAAGATTTCGGTGGAAACTGTGAAGTTTCTAACGTTTCCCGGTGTAATTTCTGTTGTCATGTTCTTTCTCTCCCTTCCGAATGGTCTATACCATAATAAAGGTTCGGATACGGGGTTTCAAATGGGGCCTCATTAGAAAAAGTTAATCGCAGCCGCTTAACCGCGAAGAAGCATAATTTTCATCCGGGCAAGGTCATCTTTCTTCTTCTCTTTCCGGATTGTAGCGGTATTTTTCCAAATCAATTCGCCCGTCCTCGCTCGCTGCAACACCTTCCTCTTTTAAATAAAAGATCTGCATGTAACGAGCTTCCTCCTCTTGAATCGATATCTCCCCTTTTGCATTAACAACTCTGTGCCAGGGAAGATTATAAATGCCGCTCATCGAATGCAGAACTCGGACAACCTGCCTTGCCCCCCTGCGATTGCCAGCCAGTTCTGCGACTTGACCATACGTCATTACGGTGCCTTCCGGAATCGCCTTAATGATGGATACAACTCTTTGCGTATAGGGCTGCATATTAGAACTCCTTTATGTATGTTTTTAATCATTGTTTTTTATTATCATAACTGAATTGCGCTTCATGTCAGCAATATTCCAAATCTTTTTACCGAAAGCAATAAATTTCTTTTTAACTTTTGGTGAAAACGATGTAGAATAGAAWCAAAGGGTTTAATCCGATTACGTCATACGCGCATTCACATCCTTCTGCCTCATGCAGAAATAAGACTGTTACGTACACATAAACATTTTTCGATTAACTATGTGAAAAGTGTAACAAACTTTCAGGATGCATTTTTAACTTTAGCGGCTGACACAATTGAGACTACAACTTACTTTCAAATTTACGTAAAGGAGGACATTCTATTATGTCACAACCATCTGCTGGACAAGAGGTTGCAGCTAGCCTCGTCGAAGAAAAACAAACGTTGGATGTACTTGATCAATTGATGAAGCCGGAGGTTCAAGAGTCTCTAACTGTACTCGTGGACAGCCTGCCGAAATTAGCTGAAATGGTTACTCTAATGACCAAAGCTTATGATTTTGCACAAAACATCGCTACAGACAAAGTGTTGATCAACGATTTCGCTCAAGGTATCGGTGAATTCGTTAAACCGGTTCAAGAGAAAGCAAAAGGTATCGCAACAGCAGCTATTGAAGCTGGCGAGCGCTCGCAAGAAGCGGCTAACTCTTCTGTTGGCCTATTCGCTATGTTGAAAATGCTTAAAGATCCGGAAGTTCAAAAAACGCTTCGTTTCGCGCAAGCTTTCCTTAGTGTTTTGTCTGAACGCAAAAACGATAAAGTATAATACACCGAATACGTATAGAACGAACGGAGGATGAACATGTCGAAGCAAATACTAATTCTTGGTGGCGGTTATGGCGGTCTTCTTACTGCTCTAACAGCACGACAACACTTGACTGCAGCAGAAGCTAGCATCACAATCGTAAACCGTTTTCCAACTCACCAAATCATTACTGAGCTGCACAGACTTGCTGGAGACACAATTGCTGAGCAAGCAGTTGCTCTACCGCTTAGCAAGCTTCTAGGCGACAAACAAGTTAACATCATCGTTGACTCGGTTAAAGAAATTAAACCTAACGAGAAGCAAGTGGTTCTTGAAAGCGGACAAGTGCAAAAGTACGACACTCTTGTTGTAGCACTTGGAAGTGAAACGAACTACTTCGGCATTCCAGGATTGGAAGAGAACAGCCTTGTTCTTAAATCCGTTGCTGATGCTAACAAAATCCGCAAGCATGTTGAAGATCGTCTTGACGCTTACAAAAAATCAGGCAACAAAGCTGACGCAACAATCGTTGTTGGCGGCGGCGGCTTGACTGGCGTTGAGCTTGTTGGCGAATTCGCTGACAGACTTCCTGAGGTTTGCCGCAGCAAAGGCATCGACTTCAATGATATTTCGCTGTATTGCGTAGAAGCCGGCCCTGCCGTTCTGCCAATCTTCCCGAAAGTATTGATCGATCGCGCTGTAACAAGCCTTGAGAAACGTGGCGTTAACTTCATCACTAGCGTAGCGATTACAGAAGCGACAAAAAGCTCCGTATCGCTTAAAGACGGTCGTACGATTGAATCCAGCACAATCATTTGGACTGGCGGCGTTAAAGGTAATCCAGTTGTCGGCAGCAGCGGTCTTGCAGAAGACCGTGGTCGTTCACTTGTTACACCAACGCTTCAATCGACTTCACACGCTGATGTATTCCTTGCTGGCGACTGCGCAGTTGTATTCCCAGAAGGCAGCGAACGTCCTTACCCTCCAACAGCTCAGCTTGCTTGGCAAATGGGCGAAACGGTAGGCTACAACCTAGCGGTTCAAATCAAAGGCGGCGTTATGGATAAGTTTGTACCTGTATTCTCCGGAACACTGGGCAGCCTTGGCCGTAAAGATGGCGTGGGCACAATCGGCGGCAACGCGACACAGCTTAAGGGCTTGCCTGCTTCCCTAATGAAGGAAGCAAGTAACGTTCGTTACCTGTCGCATATTCACGGTTTGTTCGCACTAGCTTACTAATATACACAAACAAAAAGAAGGAGGGCAGCTGCCCTCCTTCTTTTTGTTTTACCCATCAGCTAACCTTACTTCTGCAATGCCTGCCATTCTTTAAATTGCTTCTGATATTCAGCGACGACCTTATCAAGACCAGCAGCCTTTAAGCTTTGAAGAGCTGCCGGGAAGTATTTATCGTAGGATACCACGCCCATTTTAATTGGAATGATCTTCGATTTCACTTCGGATAGCACATTCGCATATTCAACAGCAATCGGCTCCGTATTGAGGCGGAAACCAAGAACAGGTGAGAATTCAACTGGATTCGAAGGCTCTGTCGTTTGCATTTTCAAATAATCTTCCGGCGTCTTCACATCAAACAACATGTAGTTAATGTTGCCGATCATCCACGAATCAAAATAATACGATTCATCATTCGCGTCACGAATAAATTCTGCCGTACGCTCGCCTACCGCTTTGTAGTGCGTGCCTTCTTCCCCATATAGGAATAGGTTGTGATTATCCTTATTGCTGTACAGCCAGTTCAAGAACATAATAGCTGCTTCTGGGTGCTTCGATGTAATTGGAACTGCATTTGTATTTCCGAACGCCAAGTATTGAAGCAGCGGTTTCTCTTCTGCCAAATAACCCTCGCCTACTTTTGCTTCTGGATTATTTCTTGCAATTGCGATCGAAGAGTACAAAGCGCCGTTCGTGCTGTAAATAAAATCGCCCAGTGTCATGGCTTTGTCGCGCTCTTCCTTCTTATACGTCAAAATATCAGGGTTAATCAGCTTTTTCTCATACAGCTGGCGGAAAAACTCTGCATCCTTTTTGAATTCTTCACTCTCGAGCCACGAGCTAATATTGCCCGCTTGATCGACCTTAATGATTTGTTCGCGGTAATCTACAAAAAACGGCCATGAATCGTACGTACGGTGTAAAAATACAGGCGTAACATCCGTTTCCGTTTGAATATATAATTTCTTGTCGGAAGCTTGTTGCATCTTCTCAGCCGTTGCGATAAGCTCGTCCGACGTTTTTGGGAAAGGCATACCTACTTTATCGAGCAAATCTTGGCGGAAGCCAAGCGTGCCCATCTCACCGCTGCCTGAGGTCTCATAGCGCCATACAGCCGGAACGGAATAGATTTTACCATCGATCTTTGCGGCATCCCATGCGTAGTCAGGAATGATTTTTTTCAGCTCTGGACCATACTTGTCAATGAGCTCATCCAGCGGCTGAAGCGCGCCTCGCCCAACATAGGAGCCAGTAGGCACGGAGCTGTTCTCCATAACATGCAGCATGTCAAACTCGTCACCTGTGCTCAGCATTAGGTTGGTTTTCTGATCCCAAGCATCCCAAGGGATAAAATTTATTTCTAGCTTAACGTTAACACCGTCAGCCTTCAGCTTTTCATTTACTTTTTGGACAACATCATCGGTATGAGGTTTGGCTGTACCCGGAATCACGTATTTCAGCGGTAATACTTCAGCATTATCCCCTTCGTTTCCACTGGCGTTGCCGTTTGAACCCGCTTTGTCTCCCGCATTACTGCAAGCCATCATAAGAACGAGCATCATAACAATAACCAAGCTTGCCGGAATAAAGCGCATCTTCCTGTTGTTCATCTTGATTAACCCCTCTCTGAATCTTTAATTATATATGGCCCTAAGGCGACATATCTATCCTTTGACTGCTCCAACGATAAGACCCTTGATAATAAAGCGCTGCAGGAACGGGTAAAGCAGTACGATAGGACCAATGGTTATGATAGCTACCGCCATTTTGAATGACTCGGTTGGAATCGTTATGTTGGAAGTGACCAAGCCCTGCATCTGGTTCACCATATTGATCTCGGATTGCAGCTTATACAATAAATATTGCAAAGGGTACAAGCTTTCTTTGTCGACCAGCATGATCGCGTTGAACCAATTGTTCCAATAACCTAATCCGTAAAATAGTGCTACCGTAGCGAGAACGGGCAACGATAATGGAAATACGATGCGAAACGCGATATAAGCATCGCTAGCTCCGTCAATTCTTGCGCTCTCTAGTAGAGCTTCAGGCAGCTCCTGCATGAAATTGCGAACGAGAAACAAATTAAAGGGACTGAATATTAGCGTCGGTACGATAAGGGCAAGCAGATTGTTTTTGAATCCTAAAAGGTCATTCATCATGTACCAAGGCACAAGGCCTGCGTTAAAGAGCATCGTGATGAAGAAAAACAACGCAATTGGATTGCGGTAACGAACCTGTCGATTGGCAAGCATATAACCGGCCATTCCTGTGATGACGACTGCCGCTAAAGTACCAATAACCGTTACGCCGATGGAAACCCCATAGCTTTGTAGCAGCTGATCATTACTGCCGAATACCGATTTGTAGGCTTCTAGTGAAAAGTGATCCGGTATAAAGCTGTAGCCTTTTCTTAGGATAGACTCCTCATCCGAGAAAGACACGATGAGAACGAGCAGGATGGGAAGCGTACAAAGCAGTGCGAACAACAATACAAAAATCGTATTAACGATTTGAAATACATCTATTTTTTTCAAGCACATTCCCTCCTTTCCTTAGAACATCGCGCTATCTTTATTGAATTTCTTCACAATCCAGTTGGCAGATAGAACAAGCACAAATCCAACGACGGATTGATACAATCCAATAGCCATGGCGATCGCAGGATTGCCCGATGTACGAAGCGTTCGGAACGTATACGTATCGATAACATCCGTTGTCGAATAAAGCATCCCATTGTCGCCGATAATGGCGTAGATCATTCCGAAATCGGAGTAAAAGATTTTGCCGATCGCAAGCAGCGTTAGAATTGATACCGTCGGCATCAACATTGGAATCGTAATGGATTTAATTTGCTGCCAGCGATTGGCTCCGTCGATTTTTGCAGCCTCATACAAGGAGTCATCAATTGCAGTAATCGCTGCTAAATAGATGACCGCGGACATGCCTGTCTCTTTCCAGATGCTGAGCCCGACCAAAATCCATGTCCATGGCTTAGGATCGGAATACCAATTGTGCGGATCAAAACCAAACGTCTCCAGCATGTTGTTGATAAGGCCATGCTCGGTTGCAAACAAGCTGTAGACGATGTAGCTGACGATAATCCACGATAAGAAATGCGGGAACAACAGCGTCGACTGCGATACTCGCTTAAATACGCGTGAGCGAATTTCATTCAGTAGAATAGAGAATGCCAGCGCGACAATCGTCCCAAATAAAATAGATAAAAAGTTCAGCTTAATCGTGTTCCAAGTGACCATCGCAGCAGCCGTTGAGTTGAAGAAAAACTCGAAGTTTTTCCATCCTACCCAATCGCTCTCGAAGATGCCCTTTGTATAATTAAACTTTTGAAAAGCGATAACCATATAAGGCAGCGTCATATAACCGTATACGAATGTGTAAAGCATCGCCGGCAAGACGAGCAAATATGAAACCTTGTTCCGCTTAATGTCGGTAAAAAAAGTGTATCGCTTTTGCCGTTGACCTTTAGCCTTGCTCACAGCAGCATCTCCCTTCATGATGATTTGTTTGTTTTCGGTGATTTCAGTATGCGCCGCGGCAAGTGTCGCTGAATAGTTAAAATCTTGATAAACCCTTTAAAATCAAGGCTTTTTGGGACTATAAAAATCAGTTAAACCTTCAATTTTTGCAAATACAGCGAAAGAACGTTGCATTAAAGAAGGATGTATTTTAAAGTTTTCTAAATAAAAGATGTAAGCGATTCATTTATTAACGGAGTAAGGAGACAGGCCCGATGAAATGGAAGCAATTATTTAATTATTCCGTTTACCGCAAGATGTTGATTTATTACATCCTACTCGTCGCACTCGCTGTTCTAGCTGTCAGCAGCACCTTATACTTTTTCTTTGCTTCCAAAACGGAAGAGACGATTAGCAAAAACGTCATTTCCATGCTGCAGCAAACGAGCTATACCTCCAGCATCGTTCATGAGCAAATTGAAACGATAGGAAACCATTTGTTAAGCAATAATCGAATCATCACCGTACTGATGAATAAAGAACATGATTATGTACAGGATCGTGACGCGATGGATATTCTTCTGGATATCCAGTCCACTTATCCGTTCATTAAATACATTGGCATTTATAACGATCATACGAAGCGGTATCTGAACACGGCGGGGACAACCTATGTGTTAAATGATTTGGAGAAGGAGCGAATTACGGATATCAATCACTTGCAGTATATGGAGCTGTTCGCAAACCAGCTGCGTATGCCAAACGCTCCAAGCACAAGCAAGCCGGAACATGTGCTCACTGCGATTTTGCGTCCAAACTATGCGCTTACCTCTGCATACAAAGGAGCTATCACCATCCATGTGGATGAACAGTATATTTTGAATACGATCAAAGCGATTAGCAGTGCTAACGATGATGTATTTGTCATGAATGCGGACGGGCTTGTATTATCCCATACCGATGCGAACCAATTCATGCAAAGCTTCGCATCGATGCCTCATATCGAACGCATTCTGAATTCGTCCATGAATGCCGGACATTTCAAGGCTAAAGTGAACGGATCGAAACAGCTGGTCACCTTTGTGAAATCAAACCAGCTTAATTGGTATTTTGTCAGTGTTAAGCCTTACCGACTGCTTATTTCGGATATTTCCGTATTGCGAACCTTTACCGGCTTGATTGCTATGGTCATTATTGCGCTTGGTGCATTAACGGCTTTCTTTGCCACAAATAAGCTCTATAATCCGCTTGGCCGTCTAATTAAGAAAGTGCATGAAGTCACGGGCAACAAAAAACCGCTCACTGAGCAAAATCAAAATGAATTTGCACTGCTCTCAGAGGCCTTCTCCAACGTCATTGATCAAGCCAATATGGTTGAACTGGAGCAGAAGCAGTCTTTGCCGGTGCTAAAGAAAACCTATCTTCAACATTTATTGCATGGAACGCTGCATGACTTATCGGCGACACATATGATCCAATCCGCGATTAATGAGCATTTTACCAGCTCGAATTATGTCATTATCGTCGCGCAAATCGATCGATTTACGGATTTTGCGCAGCATAACAATCAGACGAAACAGGGACTTTTCCGCTTCTCTGTCAGTAATATTACGAATGAGCTGCTTCAGAAACATGCGAAAAACGAAACGATCGTCGTAGATGAGCAAACACTAGCTATTTTGTTGTTTCTGGATTCGCCATCCGTGCCCGAGCATATCTTATTAACCCTTGGCGAAATTCAAGAAGTCATCTATAACTATTTCAAATTTACGGTTACGTTCAGCCTAGGCGAAACGGTTAATGACAAATATGAAATTGATCGTTCCTTCGAATCGGCACAGGAATACGCCAAGTATCGTTTCTTCTACGGACATCAGGCTATTATTCATGAAGCTATGGTTGTTAAGGTCATGCAGCAAGCAAGTGTGTACCCTGCAGCAGCTGAGAAGAAGCTATGCGAGGAGCTTCGTTTAAACCACAATGACAAGGTCAATCAAGCACTTGATCAATTTATGAAGCAGCTGAGCGAGATGAGCTACTATCAAGCCATCTCTAGCGCAAATCAGCTTTTGAACGCCCTTTTGCGTGATTTTGACGGCGCGTTGCCCATTATGCAGGAATATTCCAAAGAATATTACGATACGGTTAACCAATTGCAGAAGCAGGAAACGCTTCAAGAAGTTCACTCGCTGCTTCGTCATTTCTGTACCCTTATCGGCCTCATGATGGACAAGAAGCAAACGACCAAAACAGATACATTGATTGAATCGGTTTGCGCTTATTTGCAAAAGCATTATCATGAGTCTGATTTGGGCATTGAAACGATAGCAGAGACCGTACAGTTATCTCCCGGCTACCTCGGCAAGCTGTTCCGCACCCATACGCAGCTGTCGTTTAATGATTATTTAAAGAAGATTCGGCTGGAGGAAGCTACGCGGCTTCTTACGACAACAAATGATTCCATTGCGGTCATCAGCGAGAGTGTCGGCGTGCTGAACACAACCTATTTCTTCACGCTCTTCAAAAAAACGTATGGCATTTCACCTGCACAGTACCGCGAACAGCATTCAAAATAAACACAAAAAAGGCTGTTTGCACGAGAAGGGTACACCCTTCCTGCAAACAGCCCTTTTGTTATCGATGATATTAGCGTTTAAGCACTTCACGAATTTCAGAGAAATAAGACTCTACCGCTTCAAGATGGTTGCCCAGTATTCGACTGAACACCTCAGAATCATACGTTTTCCCGGCATAATAGGAGGATCGGAATCTTAGCTCGCCATCCTCATCATCCAGCTCGAAGCTGCCGCTTAGCAGGTCCATGTTCTCGTTCAATAATAACAAGGCAAGCTCCTGGCGCTGATGCTCAGGGACGAGCTCCGGATAGACGGAATAAACCGCGCAATAATCTTGAACCTCCTCGATCCGAATGAGACCAACCCAGCTTTCGCCTCTACTAGTAAATATAAGCTTGTACAGTTGATCGTCTATCACCTCATATTTCAGTTCATTGTCCGTTAGAAATGATTTGATATGCTCATTCAAAGCCCCATTTGCAATAGAAGGCTCTTCGGGTACTGAATTTCCTTGATCCATTTCTGCAGCCCACGCCGTCCTGAATCCCATCTTTAAGACGCCTTCATCCTTCAATGCTTCAGGCAAAACAACGCTTTGCTTTAATTCCAGCGCGAGCCAGCACTCGGTATGATTTAAGCTCAGCAGCTTGCTCGTTGGCTCCGTACTTGAGCGCACACTGTCAAATATAGCTTCTGCATCGAATCCATGCTGTGCAGCCAGCTTCGTCAAGCTTGGCCTTAGCGCGACTTGAACTTCTACAGGTTGATTCTCATCCATAACCGCGCTGCTGCCTGTCCTCATGCTGGCGAATAAGTTAAACCACTCGTTCTCCATAATATCTTGATAAGTTTGGCCGCTAACCTCGATCATCATCTGACAAGAAAGCGACTCCTCGAAGCTTTGAAAATTAATTTTTCGCAAGACAGCAGGCACTAATTCTCCCGTCAGCGTATGGAAATTTATCGGCAGCTCTGTAGTAATGCTTGTATCTCCCGTATACTTATGTTGTTTGGACATGACTACGATCACTCCTAGCAAATGTTAACCTATTTCGTGCCCTGCCAATTCTCCTGAAATGGATCCCGATCCACTCGCATCCTGCTCATATTGCAGCTTTCCAAGCCGCTTGGACTTCTCTACCGCTACATTCACGATGCCCGCTTCCACTTCGAATGACTTCGTTTGCGTAACTTCCAATGCAATTTCCCAGCCTTTGGACTTATTATCTTTATCCCACTTTTTGCTAAACCCGATACTCAGATCAAGTGAGCTTGCGAGCGCTATTTTGTTGCCTTGTTCAATCGCGCTAGCACTTGAATCCCCTGTTAGCCAACCGCGAATCGTATCATTGACGGTTTCGTCGCCTTGGATTTTTGAGGCAAGGCTTTTGCCGGCTGCTTCAAACTGCGGAACTACAAATAACAGATCCGTCCCAGTATCCAGAGCTGATCCTGCACCCTTCGCCACCATGTCCTTATCCTTTTTCACTTTGCTAGTAATGAGGCCAACGAGATTTTTGGCCGAACCAGCTACCGGTGTCGCTACTTTAGATGCAATCTTCACCCATTCGCCCGCATCTTCACCGAATTGGAATGGAATAGAGCCGCTAGCTGTAATTTCGAGCGATCTCAAATTATTATTGATGACGGAACCTGCAGCTTCGAGTCCAAAGGCGATGTCATTGCCGCCCAGCTTCACCTTCGCTTCGGCAGAGGCTTCCATAACATGCACATTCATACCTCTGCGGAGGGTTGCTGCCTTTTCCTTCAGCTTCGTTAGATCCGTTGCCCCGCCAAATCCGTTAGGCGATTGTTTCTCAAGAGCTTCTTTGTCAAAGCGGCCTAAGAACTTATAGCCAAGGGCTGCTCCCATCTCGGCTACCCCGGCATTCGCTTCAGCCTCTCCCTTAAAGGTCAAGCCAATATCAACATGATTGCCTGCTTTTTGCAGCTCCTTTTCCTCGATCATAGCTGCCCATATTTCTGCTTCTTCGACCTCGGCCATACCGGACTTACCTCCCATACCCCAGAGATAATCCGCTGCACTATCGGAAATGTTTCTTATTTGCCTGTACATACCGTACGAGGTTAAATTCATGACACCGGCTGAATCCGTTCCTATACTCTCTAGGAAGAAGCCCGCACGGAAATTGGCGTCGAAACCAAACGACTGGAAGCCAGCTCCGAAAGTAATTTCAGCGGCCATCGTTAATTCTTTATCTTCCCTGCCTACCGAGCCTGCCAGTCCGAACAGAACATAGACGCCGCTAGCATGAACGGGTATTTTCAAATCAAAGCTGAACGAGCTGGAGTCGCCAATATTCGGCGCGGCTAGATCAAGCACCTTGCCTATGACGAAGAGCCCTTTGTTTAGCGTAGGAGCCTCTACTGTTTTTTTAATGGCTTTGCCGGCTATATCATCCGCCGTAACCTGCTCCTTCGTTTTCTCAGCAAGTGCCGTAAGCTGCGCAGCATCCGGCTTCGAGCCTGGCACCTTTTTATCGCCTTTCGTAATGCTTCGAACAGCGTTCACCGCTTCGGTTTGTTTGCTCTTCAGCAGTTCAATCGCTTTCTTCTCAGCACCAACTAAAGCAGCTTCATTTACTTTTACACCCGTAGCGTTTGTACGTGCTACGCCATATGCTGAGGTTTGTGCTGCTTCTTTCAGCAGCTTCTTAATATCCCCTTCAGGCAGCACTCTTTTCGTGATATTGACTGCCTCAGTGGTCATAGCTGCATCGACAGAGCCCTTGGAGGTTGCATGTGCTTCCTTCTTTGCCATCATGCCGGTAAACTTCTTATCGAGCTGCGTTTTGCCCGATGTTAGTGCATTCGTGTCCAATTGATTGTCAATATCCGTTCTCGACTGCTCTCGCGCAGCATCTTTCATCTTCTGACGAAAAGCATTAAGTTCTTTGGATCTTCGCCAAGCGCCTCGTCCTACGCCGAGCTTCATAACGACAGCTTCCTTGATGGGTTCATACAGCTTATTTGTATAAACCGTATTAATAACAGCTGGCTGAACAAGCGTACTATCCATTTGATGCCGATTTTCCACTTCTGCCTTACCCAAATCGCCAACGTCTACACTGCTATCGAGAAATGCTGCACTTTGCTTAACCTTGTCCACAGCATCTTTTTTAATCTGTGCAAGAGATACATTAGACAACCGTTCAGCCTCAGCAGTTGCCTCCCTCGTCGCCTGTGCGTTCGCAGCTAACACTTGTTTAGCTAAAGGAACCTCAGGCCTTGCCTCCGTCTTGTTATAGCCTTCAATGAACTTATTCGCCAGCAGGCTCTTTTGGCTCGATGGAAGCTTGCTCACGACAGTATCGCTCGCATATTTCTTTAACGTATCGGATACGATGCCTTTTGCAGCTACATGTTCTGCAGCATAAAGCTTTTCATCTGCCTTCTCATGGGCCTCTGCTACACCGTTCTGATCGATATTCGCTTCTACCGCCGTCTTGGCTTTAGCCTGCAGACTGGCTCTTAGCGATGCTGTTTGTTTATCACTATTTAAGAACGTATGTATATGCTGACTCGTTTGCTGAATAAGCCCATCAAAGAGCTGCTGTGGTTTGACAGTGACCTGCGCATCACGATCTGCTTTGAGCTCATCCTTTCGCACATCTTTAGGTGACTTCTGAGGGGCAGTCGCAGCTCCGCCTACTTGTGCACTCGTAGACTGATTGCCTGCCGTCTGCTGCAATTGCAGGAGCTGCCTAGGATTCACAGCCGGTGATTGCTGCGGCTGCGCTGGTGCAGTGCTTTGCGCTGGAGGAGCTGGTTTTGGTTTAGCTACGGTTGGATTCGAGCTTCGTGAGAAAAAAGGCATGGACGGCCCACCTCTATATAGTCTTATATACTAAACGGATATGATGAAAATAAATGGAACATATTACTATTATACACTAGGGTTACTAGACTTAAAGAACTGTTTTACGTAAAAAAACACCACAAGGAATGATTAAACATCCCTTAGTGGTGTTTTGTATTATTCGGTAATACTTTGTATTACTTAGTTATATATAACATGGCTAAGTAATTCTCTGCATTACCATTTTTTCATTAGCTCCATGCTTCAATATCATCATCATCAATTTCTTCCTCTACAACCGGAGAAGCTTTTGGGTCAGGAATGGGAGCAGTGACAGCAGCGCTAACTTCAGCGATCGCTGCTGACAATTGTTCCTCCCCTGTTAATGGAGCACTGATTTCGCTGCCTTGCTGCAAGGCCGATGAGCCTTGCAATCGACTTCTCTCCATCGGAACAAAAGCTTGTAAATTCCGAACGCCGTTTACGGCGATCTCATTTTCAACCAAATAACGAAGAGAATCCATAAGGTTCGATTGTGAATTCAACCAAAGCATAATTAAGGGGTCCTCTGATTTCTTGGTTTTCAAGCTTATATTTTCACCGGGCAGTTTTGTTTTCTTCATACCTCTCACCTACCAGAATCCGTTAGATTATACCTCAGCCTAATGATCAAGCTTATGCAGGCTGAACCGCTTTATTTTTTAATGCCTCATAGATTTTGCCGCGCACAAATGCATCAAGACCCATTGCATTCAGCTGCACTGCGTACTCAGCAGGAATATACAGCAGCTGCATTTCTCTTTCCGTGCACAGCTCTTTCAGCTGTCCATAGAGTACTGAGCGCATAAGAATGCTTCCGCCGCCGTAAACGCAAATCAGATCAATTTCATTGCGTGCTTTGGTCAGCTGTTTTTTGACATGCTGCACGATTTGTCTAACCTGGCTCTCAAGCGGTCTTCTTAATGTCTTAAGCGCACGTGCATGGTATTTATGATTAGGATTTTTGATAACATCGCTGAAAAATTGACGCGGGCTGTCCGCCAAATGAATGAGTCGGTTAAACTCCTGCAGCGCTTCTTCAATCGCATAACCGGCGCCATGATGGCTGCCATGCACGAATTGACGCAGAAACTTATTGCCCTCCGTAATCGGATATTCGGTAGAGCCGTCTCCGATATCCACATGAAGAATGCGTTTGTCTTTGAAATAACTGCCGTTGAATTTCTTATCTACTTCATAAGACTCAAGGAAATCTCCAAAGATTTCGCCCTCTCTCCAGCCGCCCGCTGTATCCTTCTGCAGCGTGAAAATAACCGGAGTGGCTTCTGGAACGACCTTCGCAAACGGGAACACGATTTTTACAGCTACGCGCTGCATGCCCAAATGAACCGTCACATGGTGCAAGCCAGACGTAAATCGTTTCTCAAACTTAGCAGAGGTCTCATCCGTGTGCTGCGTAACCGGAAGCGCCGTTGCCATATCTACTTCCACATCGATTTGTGCAGGTATTTTTTTCTCTTCCTCGTACGCCTTCTGAACAGCCATCGCCGCAATTTGGGCAAGCGTATTGATAACCGGCAAATCCATATCGCTCTTCAGATCGATTCCGATTTGCAGATTGTCCAACACTTCTCCGCTCTCTAGAGCGAACTTCCCGACATAGTACATCCCTGGTCTTGCAGATGGCGAATCGATGGTTACAACCAGCTGATCCTGCAAATTCTTAATAAAGCTCTCTGGTGTTTGCTCTTCGCTCCATGGAAGCTCGTCCACCGTACAATTTACATTAGGCTGCTGAACCAGCTTGCCGTCAATGATAAGATCATGCTCACTGTTTCCGTTATCGTTGCCTACAAAGAAATGATAGTTCATAATGGCTTTCCTCCTAGAAAAGGTTTTTGGAAACTTGTACAGCTTCCAAAGATTATGTTTTTTTGTTGCAACTGTCATGGTAATACTTTGCCATACAAAGTATTAGTTTACATCAAGCTATAGTCCCAATGCCCGTTAATCTTTTCTCATCTGTTTCTGTCGCAATATGTTTGTATCGATCGGTTCTTTAACGATGCTGTCGTTTCTGCCCTTTTTCGTCAAAAAAAGCTAACCCGCTTCAGGCGGATTAGCTGTGATGAAATGATCTATAGGATAATGAATTATGCTCTGATTTCGAGAAGCTCGTATTTAATAACGCCCATAGGAGCACTTACGTTAATGATGCTGCCTACCGTCTGACCAAGCAGTTCTTTGCCTAGTGGACTTTCGTAGGAAATTTTGTTCTCCGCAACATCTGCTTCCTCAGTACCTACGATTTTGTACTCGATCTTCTCAGAAAATTCGATATCGTTTAAAATGACGGTTAAACCAATGCTTACTTTTGATAGGTCTAAGGTCTTCGCTTCGATCACGCGAGCCTTCTTCAGCATTTTATCTAAAATAAGAATTCTCGTTTCCATGAAGGACTGATCATTTTTGGCTGAGTGATATTCGCTGTTTTCCTTTAAGTCGCCATAACTGATCGCGAGTTTAATCCGCGCAGCCAATTCCTTGCGCTTCACATATTTTAGATCATCCAGCTCAGCTTGCAGCTGCTCTAAGCCTTCTTGCGTCAAAATTACTTCGTCTTTCGACATCTAAACAACTCCTATCTGCTATCTTGTTTTAATTTTACTCTATATCCCGAAAATAAGCGAAATTCCACGACCTTCTTTTTTATACCAATCGCTGTAATCATTTTGAAATATCAATAAATCCTTCGCCAAATACGTCCCGCACATCATGAATCGTAATAAACGCATTTTTGTCGCATGCCTTCACAATTTTTTTCAACTGGCTCAGTTCCTGCTTGCTAATGACAATATATAAAATTTCCTGCGGTGTTTTCGTATAGTGCCCGCGGCCATAAATAACAGTAACTCCTCTATCCATCACCACATTAACCTGCTCAGCAATTTTGCCTTGCTCCTTGGATATAATGGTGACCGCTTTTTTCGGATTAACCCCTTCAATGATGAAGTCCATCACCTTGGTACCGATGTATAACATGACAATAGTAAGCATCAGCGCCTCGGCACCGATAATGAAATAAGAGGAGAACGCGACGATTAAGTCAAAAAACAACAAGGCATAGCTAATGTTCCAGTCCAAATACTTATTCGCAATACGTGCCAAAATCGTTGTTCCTGCAGTCGTGCCTCCAACGCGGATAATGAGCCCAATTCCCGCTCCGCCAAACAAGCCGCCAAACAACGCATTTACGATTAATTCATCGGATTGAATACTCCAGTTTGCTGTTAAATGGAGAAATAAAGAATGGAAAAGCACCGCTGCGATCGTATAAATTACCGTCTGTCGATCCAGAAAACGGTAGCCTACAATGAGCAAGAAGGAGTTGAAAATTAAGCTCATTAACCATGGTGCCCATCCGAAAACATAATATAAAATAATTGTTATCCCGGTAACCCCGCCTTCGCCAAACTCGTTCGGAATAACAAATAAGTTGATTGCTAATGCAAAAATAAGTGCGCCAACCATAATTGTAATGACATCCATTATTCTCTTCTTCATATGCATACACCCTTCTTATCTAAAAATATATGATCGTAGTATGTCCATCTTATCCGAAATTGTAAATATTCAGAAAAAATGGCTGGATAAACAAATAAAAAGAACACCTCTTTTAGAAGGTGTTCTCATATTATTCACATGATTATCTTTTAAAAGCAGCAGCTGCAAAGGTATGATACGCTTCTAGAGGGACGCTGCTGCTGCGCTTTCTTGTCCCAATTTCTGCTCTTTGGATTTTTTGATCTGTTTGCTCCGCAGCTGTCCGCAAGCGGCATCAATATCCGTACCATGCTCAAGGCGAACGCTGCAGCTGATACCCTGTTTCTTAAGCGTATCATAGAAAGCTCGCACCGTTTCGCGATCCGTTCGTTGGTATTGACTATGCTCATCCACCGGATTGTAGGGAATGAGGTTTACATTAGCGAGGTTACCTCTATGACCAATAAGCTGTGCAAGCTCTATTGCATGCTCTCTTTGGTCATTAACGTCCTTCAGCAATATATATTCAAGCGTAATTCTCCGATTCGTTTTCTCCAAATAATAATCGATGGATTGCATCAATTTCTCAATGGGAATCGCACGGTTTATTTTCATAATTCGCGTTCGAAGCTCATCATTCGGTGCATGCAAGGAAACGGCAAGGTTTACCTGTAGATCCGAATCGGCGAACTCCACGATTTTGTTCGCTAAGCCGCTCGTTGATACGGTAATATGTCTAGCGGCGATCGCAAGCCCCTTCTGGCTCTTGATCACACCGATAAAGTCTGTCAGGTTCTCAAAATTATCGAATGGCTCGCCGATGCCCATGACAACGACGTGACTGACATGCTCGACCTTCTGCGCCTGATCCAAATGAAGCTGTACCTTCATAATCTGCTCCACGATCTCTCCGCCCGTTAAATCACGGCTCTTTGCAAGCAGACCGCTCGCACAGAAGCTGCAGCCAATATTACAGCCCACTTGTGTCGTCACACAAACCGATAAGCCGAATTTATGTCTCATCAATACCGTCTCTATTAAATTGCCATCATGCAGCTTGAACAAAAATTTATTCGTTCCGTCCGCTGATTCCTGCCTCGTATGCTCGGTAAGCGTTTGAATGACAAAATGCTCGGAAAGCAGCTGAATGATCTCTTGCTTCACATCCGTCATATCCTCAAAAGCCGTTACACGCTTCCGATAAAGCCAATCCCATACCTGTGATGCCCGAAACTTTGTATACTCTCGTTCTTTCAGCCATTCTGTCAGCTGATCAAACGTTAATCCATATATAGATACTTTAGTCATAACTAATCCTCTTTTCAAAACTGCTAAAAAGCAGCCCTATTCTAGCTAGTAGGCCGAAACAAACAATCTGCTTATTATTGTCCCAAAATTACCTCATTAAAACAAGGGGGGAAAGCGCCCAATTATTATGTTAATGCCCCTCCCTTGGCCTATATGTTACATTTCTTTTAAAAGTACCGTCTTCCTATTTTAAAATAGACCCATTAGGAGGTGCCGAATTGCCGTTCACCTTTGCTCATCCGCTATATATTGCACCTTTAAAAGCGGCAAAGCCTGCTTATTTTAGCTTAACTGGTCTTATTCTCGGGAGTATGTCTCCTGACTTTGAATATTTTATTGCGCTTGAGCCCTATCAGACGATCGGACATTCCTTTGGCGGGTTGATCTATCAAGCGATACCGCTGAGCATTATGCTCGCTTATTTGTTTCATTATGTTGTAAAAGTTCCCTTAGCCAAGAACCTGCCTGCGCTTGGGAATTTGGATCGTAAAGCCTACAGCCTCGCCCATGGATGGAAATTTAACACGGTGCAGAGCTGGCTGGTGTTTCTCGTTTCCGTCATCATTGGTTTCTATTCACATCTTTTAATCGATGCTTGCACGCACTATTCAGGTATGTTCGTTACTACATTTCCTGTTCTTCGTGAATCAATTGCCGGGATACCGCTATACAAATGGTTTCAGCGAACGCTATCCATCGTCGGTCTAGTTATAGAGGCAATGCTGTTATACCGCTTTATAAATAAAGCTAAATTGGAATCTGCTTATACAGGCGCTGCCACAAAACTCAAAATGGTATATTGGGCAATTGTTTTATTTTGTACATTGCTGACTTTAACATTAAAGCTAATCTTCACATCCAGCTCCAACTATATCGGGATAGCTGTTGTAGCTCCAATTTCAGGGTTTATGCTCGGCATTCTCCTGGCAAGCATCGTTCATCGTCTGTATAGGAGAAAATGAGTCTATCCCAATTTAGCATAAGCTCTCCTGATGAGGGCTTATTTTATTTGTAAATAGAACCGCTATCGCATGACCTCATGCCGTAAATGATTTTTGCCATATTGGTGTAACATTCAAACTTTATGCTTGTTCTTATTCATCGTTCAGATAAACGGGAGGAACAAGTTTTGAAAAATAAAACGATCGTCGTTACCGGAGGAACAGGGTCTTGGGGGCGGGAGCTCGTAAAGCGGCTGTTAGAGAGAGAACCTAAGGAAATCCGTATTTTTTCCCGAAACGAAGCGCTTCAAGTCGAAATGATGCACGAATTTCATCATCATCCCAAGTTAACCTTCATTATTGGAGATATACGCGATAAATATGAACTCATGCAGGCCTGCCAACAGGCGGATTTTATTTATCACTTAGCTGCCTTAAAGCATGTGCCAATCTGTGAGCAGCAGCCGGACAGTGCCATGAAAACGAATGTAATTGGCACGCAAAATGTCATTCAAGCCGCGATCAAAAACGGCGTGGAGAAGGTCATTTACGTATCAACCGATAAGGCCTCCCATCCATCGAGCACCTACGGCATGACCAAAGCCATCGGCGAGAAGCTCATCGTCCATGCTAATTTAAGAGAGGGCAAGACCAAATTTGTATGTGTGCGCAGCGGCAACGTGCTCGGATCGACAGGCAGCGTGGTGCCTATTTTTAAACAGCAAATTGAACAGGGATTGCAGATCAACCTAACCGATAAAAGAATGACTCGTTTCTTCTTAGCGTTGGAAGAGGCCGTATCGCTGCTGCTCAAAGCAACGGATGAAAGCAGCGGTGGTGAGGTTTACGTCATGAGAATGCAAGGCTGCCGCATACAGGACCTCGCTGAGGTATTAATTGAGGAGCTGGCGGCATCCGACATTCCAATCCGTGAGACAGGCGCTCGCCTTGGTGAGCGTATGTGTGAATCATTGATTTCCGAACTCGAAAGCATGAGCTCCATTCATTTGGATGAGGACTATTATGTCATTTTGCCTCCATTCCCAATTGATGGACTACATGAAACTTACGCCGGTCGTACACCCGTGCAATTCGATCATTACCATTCGGATCATGTACTGATGAGCAAACCTGAAATAAAAGAAATGCTGCAAAATGGCGGGTTTTTGTCATGAGAAAAACAATCGTATTGACTGGAGGAGGCACTGCGGGTCATGTATCAGGCAATCTTGTACTCATCCCGCTGTGTTTGGAACAAAATTGGGATGTTCATTATATTGGGTCAGAGCAAGGTATCGAGAGAAAGCTAGTTTCTGACTACAAAGAGGTGACGTACCACCCGATTTCTACCGGCAAGCTGAGGCGTTATTGGGCTTGGGAAAATGTAATCGATGGTTTCCGGGTCGTTCGCGGCATTTTCCAAGCTTACCGGCTCATCAAAAAACGAAAGCCTCATGTTGTTTTTTCAAAAGGTGGATTCGTGGCAGTTCCCGTTGTACTCGCAGCGAGGCTTAACAAGGTGCCAGTCGTTATTTATGAACCCGATCTGAATATGGGGCTGGCTAATAAAATTTCCTATCCGTTTGCATCAACGATGTGTACGGCCTTCCGGGAGACGGGAGCAAATTATCGCGATTCAAAAGCCGTATATACAGGGCCTATTTTGAAGCAACATTTAAAGTCGGACAACGTTCAGCGTGCGCTCCATGCTTGCGGCTTTACTTCCGAGAAGCCCGTTCTTCTTATTATGGGCGGCAGCCTAGGGGCAGACAGCATTAACCAAATGGTGAAAACAACAAGGCATGAGCTGCTTGCCACCTTTCAAATCGTTCATATTTGCGGCAAAGGCAAGGTTGATCATACCCTCTCGATGGCTGGCTATAGAGCATTTGAATTTGTCAGCAAGGAACTTGCGGATTTACTCGCGATGGCGGATGTTGTCGTTTCCCGTGCGGGCTCAAACACGATTATGGAGCTGCTTGCGCTGCAGAAGCCAATGCTGCTTATTCCGCATACGAGAGGTGGAAGCCGCACGGGGCAGTTTATGAATGCACAATATTTTGAGCAGGCCGGCTTTGCCAAGCTGCTGCTTCAAGAGCAAATGACCGCTCAAAGCTTTGTTAAGGCGGTTATGCAGCTGTATGAGCACCGATTCGTATACGCCGAGCATATGAGCAGTTTTGAAAATGGTGAAGGTGCATCTAAAATCATGGAGCTGATTAAAGTGGCCGGAAACCGAGAAGAGCTGATCAACGAGACAGGTTTATAATAAGATGAAAATAGCTGCTTGTTTGGTTGTCTTATTTTTTCTCATAGTCGTGGTCGTATTTAGTTATGGTTTTCTTACAGCCGCTTGACCTGACGCTCCGCTGGTATGAAACAAAAACAAGATGTACAGCTTATTCTAATAACAGGTATCATATTCCTTACGTATTCTATCTCTCTACATTGCTGGGAAGGAGCCTTTAATGAATATATTAATTGCCGATGATGAGCCCTTTATGCTCAAGATTTTAAAAGCGTATTTTGAGAAAGAAGCCTTTCATACCTTCCTAGCACAGGATGGCGAAGAAGCGCTGAACATTTTCTATTCAAACAACATCCATTTAGCAGTATTAGATTGGATGATGCCTAAAGTAAATGGTATTGAGGTATGCAAAGAAATCAAAAAACAAAGCAAAACGAAGGTATTGATGCTGACGGCAAAAGGGGAAGATGAGGATGAACTCATCGCCCTTCAATCTGGAGCAGATGAGTATGTCAGCAAGCCGTTTGACCCGCGTATATTGATTTTGCGAGTAAAGAAGCTGCTTCATATGGACAATCAAATTGCGATCGGAAATATAAAAGTAGATATCGATAGCCAAAAAATTTTTAGAGATGAGACCGACCTGCAGGCTACGAATAAAGAGTTTCACTTAATGAAGTATCTCATTGAAAACAGAGGGATCATCGTTTCACGGAAAGCTCTGCTCGATCGTATTTGGGGGTTCGATTATTTTGGCGAAGAACGAACTGTCGATACACATATCCGCAGGCTTAGAGCAAAGATCGGCGATCATTTGATCAGAACACATAGAGGGATGGGCTACAGCCTGGAAGAACCGCATGAATAAGCTAAACAAAAAGTTGATTGGGCGCATTTTATTCGTGTTCTGTATCGTCGTTATTTTCTCAATTGTGATGAATTCGTTTTTCTTGCCCAAATATCTTTTGTACAAAAAAAAGCATGCCCTTGCAGCTATAACTGAGCAGCTTGATGCCATGGATACAAAGCAGTTATTGCGCAATATGGAGGCTCTTGAGAACAAATACGATGTTACCATTGTAAACACACCAGTCACAGCAAATTTGAATGCGCTAAATGAAACAATTATAGGTCTTTTAAATAAAAAAGGCATTACGCTTAGCAAGTTTTGGATCACGAATGAAAGCCTTGAGAAGCTTAACGAATATCAAATGGTCAGAAAAATTTACAATCAAGAGAAGCTGAAATCCAGCTTTCTCGTTACCTTTATGAAAAAAGATGAGATCGTTTTTGTAGTCGGTGAATCGATATCCCACTCGGCAGAAACATTAACCATCGTTAATCAATTTACCCTCTATACTTATGCAGGCGAGCTGCTGCTGCTGATCATCCTGTCAGCACTTTTTACAAGAAGCATCGTTCGACCGCTTGCCAAAATACAAGATGCAGCTGAAGGCATTTCAAGCTTATCGTTTACCAAGGTTCATATTCGTACGGGCGATGAAATTGAAGCCTTAGCAGAGAGCATCAATCAAATGAGTGATAAATTAGAGCATGCCCATCATGAGCTGGAAGCGAGAAATGAGAACTTGCGGCAGTTTATTGCCAACATTTCGCATGAACTGAAGACCCCGCTATCCTTAATAAAGGCTTATTCTTCAGGAATAAAGGACGGGATGGACGACGGTACCTATATTGATGTTATCCAGCAGCAAACCGATGACATTGCGATGATGGTGGGCAAGCTGCTTGAGCTCTCCAAGCTGCAAACCGACCTTTATCGGATGAACACCTTTGATTTCAAACAGCTGCTCCATCGAAACTTGCAAAAATATCGTTTTTCCATTCAACAGGAAGCTATTCAGCTATCTGTAGATGACAGCTTGCTAAACCAGCACCATATATTCGCTGATGAGCAGAAGATAGAGATGGTTTTGAACAATTTCATTTCCAATGCAATGAAATATTCAACCAATCAACAAATTCGTATTACTGCTCGGAATAAAGATGATTTTTTACTTTTCTCGATCACGAATGGGATTGAAAATGATGAGCAGCGACAATGGGATTTGATATGGGAACCCTTTTACGTAATGGAGAGCTCCCGCAACAAACAGCTTAGCGGAACGGGCTTAGGCTTATCGATTGCGAGAACGATTTTGCAGAAGCATGAAGCACCGTTTGGCTTTCATATTGAAAACGAAGAAATTACATTTTATTTCTCGTTGCCTATAGATACGAGTAAGAATTAAAGGCGCTGCGACAATCCTATTGCGGTGCCTTATTTTTTTGTCACATTGGCGTAACAAAAAAGGACTATGATTGCACTTACAGATCATCATTGGAAGACATCAACAAGGAAAAATGGAGGCATTATGCAATCAACTTCAGCACCTATGAGTAGACGGACGTTTTTGAAGAAGAGCTTGCATGTAACTTTGGGGCTTATGGGAACCGCTGGTTTATCCGGCGTATATTCGCACCTAGTTGAGCCGTATTGGATTGAGGTTAAACAGGTGAAGGTTGCCATCCCAAAGCTGCCTGCCTCCTTCAACTCCTTTCGCATCGTTCATTTCAGTGACCTGCATCTCGGCTTTCATTCTAAACCTGAACTGCTGACTGAGCTTGCAGAGCAAGTTAGGCAGGCAAAACCAGACCTTATTTGCTTTACAGGAGATTTGCTCGATCAATCCACCGCCTATATGCCGGAAGCCGTAGCCTTCCTCTCGAAGCTCTCGAAGCTGCAAGCGCCATTTGGGCAATATGCCGTTCTAGGCAATCACGATGCCTTCGGCAATCGAAGAGCGGTTACGAAGGGGCTATCTAAAGCTGGATTCCATGTGCTCGATAACCAGCATGTCCCGTTAACAAAGGGCTCAGCGCAGCTCTATATTGCCGGGGTCGATGATCCGATGGTTGGACACCCAAATATCGATCAGGCTTTGCAAGGCATTCCAGACGGTTCCAGTACCATTCTGCTCGCGCATGAGCCGGATTTTGCTGATGAGTACGCCCGCTATCCGGTCGACCTGCAATTGTCAGGCCATAGCCATGGCGGACAAGTACGTATTCCTTTAGTCGGGGCACTGTATACACCTCCCTACGGGAGCAAGTATACTGCCGGTTTGTATCAGGTACCGAGCAGCAAATTGCAAGTGTATACCACTCGCGGGATAGGAATGACACGGATTCCCGTTCGTTTTCATTGCCGGCCAGAGCTTACCGTTCTTACGTTAAAGGCACAATAAAGGAAATTGGATACTAGCACCAATTCAACATGGAAATAATACGATGGAGTATGCAGCATGACATTAGCCTAGGAAGGTGTGACGGTTATGACTGGAATCATCAAAAACTTCTATGTGAACGGAAACACAGCTCGCGGCTTGACCAGCCTGTTCGACTCGTCTTTGCAAGATTTGGAGCGTTTATTTATTTTGAAAGAAGGACCTGCTTTAGAACGATCAAACCTCATTCGTTCTATAGCTGACGACATCGCGCAGAGTGGCTATGACATTTGGCTGCTGCACTCCCCCTTCGACAATGGTTCGCTAGATGGACTCATCGTTCCCGCACTCCGTCTCGGTCTTGTCGATGGAACACCGCCGCGCTTTATTGATCCCGCTTTGCTAGGAGCATCCGTTCAATACATTCATCTCGGCGAGGCCGCAGATGCAGCAGAGCTGCAAACGCTAAAGCCAGAGATCGAGATTTTAAGTACACAAATTACGCAGGCGTACGATCAAGCTTATGCTGGCTTTGCTGAGGCGCTTCGTATTCATGACGACTGGGAGAGCGTCTATATTCAGAACATGAATTTCCAAGCAGCCGATGAGCTGACAGCTTTGTACATCGATACATTCTATGGCGATAACAGGCTGGAGAAAACAAGTCGTGTTGATCACCGTTTTTTGGGCGCTGCTACAGCTAAGGGCTCATTCGATTTTGTCCCGAATCTGACGGATGGTCTAAAACGATATTTCGTTAAAGGCAGAGCTGGTTCAGGCAAATCCACCATGCTCAAAAAAATAGCTGCAGCCGGGGTCGATCGCGGACTGGATGTTGAGATTTATCATTGCGGCTTCGATCCGAACAGCTTAGATATGGTCATCGTTCGTGAGCTTGGCTTCGCAATTTTCGACAGTACAGCGCCACACGAGTACTTTCCCGATCGTGCAGGCGATGAAATGATCGATATGTATGCCAGCTGCATTACACCTGGAACAGATGAAGCACATTCAGCTATCATTACCGAAATAAAAAACCGTTACGCTGCGCAGATCAAAACATCGGTTCAGCAGCTATCTCAAGCAAAGACATTGCAAGATGAACGGGAGCAATTGTATACGCAAGCTGTTGATTACGAACAACTTGAACAAATCAAAAATGAAGCGAAGCAAGCAATCGGCAATATTTTGGCCACTGCCGCTCGTTAACATACATGTATTTTTCATAATAAAAAGCCTGCAAAGCTCCACCAATTGGTGAAGCCTGCAGGCTTTTCTGAATAAAAGTTATGATTATTTCGTTTTGTTAAGCAAACCAATAATGAGTGCTACTGCTTCTGCTCTAGTGGCAATCTGCTGAGGAGCGAAACGGTTCTGGCCAACGCCGCTAACAAGTCCCGCCTCCACTGCGGTTGCAACGTATGGAACTGCCCATGCTGGAACAGATTTGGAATCCGCAAAGGAAAGCTTAGCATTTGGATTTACTTTTATTCCACTTGCACGAACAATCATAGCGACCATATCTGCACGAGACAGCTCCTTCTCAGGACCAAATGTGCCATCAGCATAACCGCTAATGATACCTGATTCAACAGCCTGCGTGACAAACGATTGTGCCCATGCAGGTATTTTATCAGAGTCCTTGAAGCTTAAAGCTTTGCCTGAGTCAGAGAGATCCAGCGCACGAGCCAGCATCGTGATAAACTCTGCACGATTAACTGATTTATTCGGGCGGAACTGGCTGTCTTCATAACCCTTAACGAAACCAGCTTTCACAGCTTGATTGATAGCTGATGCTGCCCAGTGGCCTGCAATGTCCTTCAATACAACTTCCGACTCATTTCCGCCGCCAGTTCCTGTACCAGGATTTGTACCTGGGTTAGTTCCCGGATCTTTTCCTGGATTCGTTTCTGGGTTTGTACCCGGACCTGTTCCTGGACCTGGTCCCGGATCTGTTTTTTCTTTCTTCACAATACCGAATTGATCTACGATAAACGGTTTAGCATCGTTCAAGGTTTGGTCAATTTCATATGTTACAGCCGTTAGCTTGTTGCCATCGATCGTGATGCCAACGAAGTTTTGTACTTGACCACGAACTGGACGTGTACTGTCGTTCTTATCTGGGCCGTGTTTAGCCGCATGGTTCTCTTCCGCACGCTCGAACAGATTGTAATAAGCTTCGCCAAGTGCTGGTTTAACATTCTTGTAGTATACCTTCGGACCTGCTGTTGCAGGAATCATGTAGATTGAACCATCCGGATTCACCGTATACTCAATCTTTTCACCGTTCAGTGTTTCAGTAATCTTCTCTGTTGCTGCTGCTGTTCCATCTTTTTTGATCGGTTTTGTACGGGCATAGATATGGTCATGACCTTGTACTACAAAGTCAATTCCGAGCTCTGCCATAATCGGTGCGATTTGGTTTCTTACGCCGTTAGCGCCCATAATATCGCTGTCCGTTGCATGGTTTGAAGTCGTATATGGACCTTTGTGAATGTTGACAATAATCCACTGCGAGCCTGCTGCTTTCGCTGCTTCCACGTCTTTCTTCAACCACTCGACTTGCGCCTCGGAGAAGTTCGCATATTTTGCCGAAGTCTCATTCGAGTTCAGCACAACAAAGTGTGCGTTGCTGTAATCGTACGAGTAGTATGCGCCCGTTACCGTTGCAGAGTTCTCTGCTTGTTTGATATTAAAATGCTCGTAGAATGCATTGTTCTTATCTTCATGGTTACCTGCTGATGGTGCAATGGTTGTGTTAAGCAGGCTTTCTTGTGAATGACCAAGCAGCCAGTTCCACTGCTCTTCTTTTGTGCCTGTGTCTACAATATCACCGTTGTGCACAACGAATTGTGCGCTTGGTACTGTAGCTAGTGCTTTCTCCAGCGTCTCAGCTGAAAGCTTCGCCTCATCTTCTTCTTTGGCTTGTGTATCCGCCAAGTCGATGAATGTGAATGCTCCATTTACTGGTGCGGTTTGGAATGTTCCTACTTCACTCCAAATGTTCAGTGCCGCGTCACCCACACGGAAATTGTACGACGTATTCGCCTTCAAGCCCGTTGCTTCTGCCTTATGAACAAGCTCAGAAGGTGAGTTGGAAGAAACGGTAGAACGCCCTGCAAAATTAATTGCTTTTGTGAAATCTGGCGCTTCGTTCGTTTTCTCTACTACTTGCAGGTCATTGCCTTTAAGAAGTAGTGAAGTGTACCATGCAAAACCTTTGGAGCTTACTGGGTCGCCGTTAAAGGTTACTGTAACCTTGCTTACTTTTTCTTTGCTGTAATCAGGCTTGTCTTCCTTCGTAATACCGAATTGATCAACGATGAATGGCTTACCTGCATTTACTTGCTGGTCAATTTCATAAACAACTGCTGTTAGTTTACCTCCGTCAATGTTAACGCCAACGAAGTTCTGTACCTTTCCACGTGCAGCACTTGTCGTGTCGCCATACTTGCGAGCATGATTTTCGTCAGCTTTGTCGAAGAGATTATAATACGCATCGCCAAGCTGTACTTTCTGGTTTTTGAAGTATACCTTCGCACCAGCTGTAGCTGGAATCATATAAATCGTGCCGTCAGGCTTTACTGCATATTCAATCGTTTGTCCATTTAGAGTTTCTGTAATTTTTTCAACCGCTTCTGCAGTTCCATCCTTTTTAATTGGTTTTGTACGAGCAAAGATATGGTCATGTCCTTGAAGTACAAAATCAATGCCTAGTTCATTCATGAGTGGAGCGATTTTGTTTCTTACGCCGTTAGCGCCCATAATATCGCTGTCCGTCGCATGGTTTGAAGTTGTATATGGACCTTTGTGAATATTAACGATGATCCACTCTGCGCCTGCCGCTTTCGCTGCTGTCGCGTCTTTCTTCAACCATTCTACTTGCTCTACAGAGAAATTCGCATACTCAGTTGAGTTCTCGTTCGAATTCAGCACGATAAAGTGAGCATTGCTGTAATCGTACGAATAATAAGCACCTGTTACTGTTGCTGAATTTTCAGCTTGCTTCACATTAAAATGATCGTAAAACGCATAGTTTTTATTTTCATGGTTACCTGCTGAAGGTACAATCGTTGTATTCAGCAAACTTGGTTGTGAATGTCCAAGCAGCCAATTCCACTCCTGCTCGGTTGTTCCGTTCTCAACTACATCGCCATTATGAACGACGAACTTTGCATCTGGCACAGTTTCCAGCGCCTTAGCAATGGTTGAGCCCGATGTTTGCGCCTCGTCCTCTTCCTTCGCTTGTGTATCCGTTAAATCAATAAAGGAGAACGCTCCGCCTGTTGGTGCGGTTTGGAATGTTCCTGTTTCACTCCACAAATTCAACGATTGATCGCCGACACGGAAGAAATATGTCGTGTTTGCTTTCAAGCCCGTCGCTTCCGCTTTATGAACAAGCTCTGCCAAGGAATTATTAGCAATGGTTGAACGACCCGTAAATGCCGTTGCGTTCGTAAAATCCGCTGCAGCACCAGTTTTTTCTACCACTTGCAAATCACTTTGACTCACTCGACTCGCATCAAACGGCGTGTACCATGTAAATCCTTTCGAACTGACAGGATCACCATTGAAAGTGACCGTCACTTTACTTACTTCTACCTTCGGTGCCTCTTGCAGAGCAATAAGCTTCATATCAAAAAAGAGGTCGGAGCTGCCGTCGCTTTGCTGATGAACCTCAACAGCAAGCTCATTGTTACCGTCTTTTAAGGCAGCCTTTAATGGTGCTGTTAGGTCTACATCTGGATAAACAACGGGATCACTCGCATTCGAAGATGCCGCTGTAGAATACTCAATATCACCTATCGGCATGCCCAGACGGACAACCTCTACTCCATTTACATAAACCACTGCACCATCATCAATGGCAAAGGTAGCTAGCAGCTGTCCATAATGATCCATGCTGTTCTTATCTACATTCAGATTCGTCCGAAAATATGTCGTCCGAGGTTTTTTACTTTTATTCGTTCCATAATCTACGATTGTTTTCAGTGCGCCAAAACCAGCTGCACTAATTATTGCGCCAGAATCCTTATAACCAAGCGGGGCACTGCCTGAGCTCCACGCTGAATCGTCGTAAGTAGACCTCCATACTGTGCCTTGATTTATACCTTTATCGTAATATTTCCAAACCGAATTTCCCGGCAGTAACGTCACCGGCTCAGTCGCAGAAGCAGCAGCGACCGGGGATGGTGCGGCTGCTCCGAGCAAACCAAGCAATAATGCCAAGGATAACAGAATAGATAATACCTTTTTGTTGACGTAGTTCATAATAATCTCCTTTGTAAACAATTTTGACAATCCACATAAACATGACTGCCTCATCATAACAAGAAGATATCATTGCTCTATTATCTCAGGGTGAAGGTATTGTAAATATCGCTGCAACTTTTTTCCATATGGTTCCGTATAGAGAATGCCATTATTCATACAGATAACTAGGAGGACTTTAATTGTCAAACAAACCGGTTGGTGCGGCTGCTATTATCGTTGATTCTGAAAATCGTGTTCTGCTGGTGAAACATAACTATGGTAAATACAATTGGGAAATACCCGGCGGGTTATCCGAACAAAACGAGTCTGCGCAGGAAACTGCGAGAAGAGAAGTATTAGAAGAAACAGGTCTCGAGGTAACTGTAGATCGATTAACAGGTGTATACTACGAGCCGCATCATGATATGCACCACTTTGTTTTCATTTGCAAAAACGTAAACAATCAAGCTCCTCAACCTTGTTATAAAGAAATTACAGCCTGCCAGTACTGCAGTATTGATGATCTGCCTAGACCATTGAGTGACTTTACTTATAAACGTATCCAAGATGCTTTGAATCCAGATCAGACGGAGAGCTTCCACACGATAGGGCCGAGACAGTGGTTCGAATAATCAAAGGCTATGAAAAAAGTCGGTGCAGGCGTAATCCCTGCACCGACTTTTTTTCATATCATATTCGATTGCACTCCGCTTGTCCGAGCAATAATTTCATCAATAAAGCATTGTAATGTACTCGTTAAATAGGAATCCTTGCGCCGAATAAAAATCGTCGTAATATCACGATATGGCTCAGGTACACTATGACAGTAAACGGTGCCGTTAGCAGCCAAATCAACAATCGAGGATTCGGGAATAATCGTTATGCCTACCCCCGCTGCGACACTGCCAATAATCGTCCCAAAAGTGCCAAACTCCATAATTTGTTTTGGAATAATGCCTTCTACCTTCATCCAGCTTTCCAGTCTCCCGCGGTAGCCGCAGCCTTTGTTGTAGAGCAAGAGCGGTTTTGTCGTAATGTCGTCCATCGAGAACGCATCACCTTTGGTCACCAGCACTAGCTTTTCTTGAATAACCTCTACTTGCTCGATTAAGGGATGCCTGATTGGTCCGGTAACAAAAGCGCCATCCAACTTCATATCCAGAACTTCTTGCAGCAGCTGATCCGTCACTCCGGCTTTCAGCGATAATTCTACATTAGGATACTTGCTGTAATACGACGATAAAATATGAGGAAGCGCGATAACGGTTTCCACAATTCCGATTTCTAGGACACCGGAAGGATTTGTTTTATTGTGAAAGGTACGCTTCATTTCTTCCATTTTGGACAAGATCTCTTTCGAATGCTCGAGCAGACGTTTGCCTTCCGTATTTAAAATCATTCCGCGCTTATGGCGATAAAATAATGGCGTATCCAGCTCTTTTTCCAGTAGTTTAATTCTTGCTGTTACATTTGATTGCACGTAATTCAGCTCGAGCGCTGCTTTGCTGATACTCCCGTGTGCTGCTACGGTTTGAAAAATTTTCAAATCCTTGAATTCCAAGCGCACCCCTCCACTGCCATTCGTTTCAGATGATCTTATATGTTAGATATCATTATAAATGATGATAAACTTTATTTTCAATCGTTTTACTATCGTCTTGCAACCCCCTATCATTGGAAATAGACAATAACTCGGCATAATTTCTTTTAGGGAGAGAGACCACTCGTGCTTAAAAAACAAGTCATTATCGGCTCTATACTTTGCCTCGTTGCAAGTATGTCGTGGGGAGCCATGTTTCCTGTAGCCCACGTTGCTTTACAGCAAATTGATCCATTTTATTTCTCGTTTATTCGCTATTTTGTCGTTGCAATCATTCTGAGCGTGCTCTTGCTAGTGAAAGAGGGTAAATCTGCATTCCGCTTAGAGGGCAGAGGTAAATCTCTGTTGTTTTATGGGACAATGGCCTTTACAGTCTACAATATGGCCGTATTCCTTGGACAGCATCTCATGGGGGAATCCGGCACCGTCGCTGCTTCCATAATGGAAGTGCTTATGCCAATGATATCTATTATGGTATTGTGGGTCACTAAAAAAACCGCACCCAAAAAATATATGCTGACGAGTGTAGCCATCGCCCTTGTAGGCGCATTACTCGTTATTACGAACGGAAAGTTAGCTTTCTTCATGATGGCTGGTCAACATATGTTCCCGCTCCTGCTCATCTTTACAGGAGTTGTTGGATGGGTGATCTACTCCATGGGCGGTACGCAGTTTAAACAGTGGTCCATACTCCGCTATTCCACGTTAACCTGTTTGCTCGGCAGCGCCGTATCTTTTGTTATCGTTACACTTGCATCCACCTTTGGCGTGCTGCCTGTACCCACTTGGGAAACGATACTTTCAATCAAATATGAAATGTCCTTTATGATTCTATTGCCTGGATTAGCTGCTTTGTTATGCTGGAATGCAGGCATCAAATTATTATCGCCGCTAAATGGCATATTGTTTATTAATTTCGTTCCGATTACTACTTTCGTCATTATGGCTTTTCAAGGCTACCACATTAGCGCTTATGAGTTTTTCGGCACCTTGCTCGTCATCTTCGCGCTTGTTCGAAACAATGTGCAGCAGAGAAAAGCAATGAGCAAAGCTAATCCGAGCACTTATGCTGCTCCTCGTCATCCCAAAGGTCAGGCGGTCAAAGCTACCTCTTAACCAAACTATAAGGTTAATCTAAAACAAAAACACCACTCCTGATAGAGTGGTGTTTTCGTTAACTTCGTTATTGTAAAAGAATGCGGATGGATAAGCTTGCCGCTTTATCCCGTAATTTTCCTCATCAGCAGTTCAATCGGCCCTCTTGAAAATCTCTTACGCCAAAGCACACTACATAAAATGCTAAATAAGAAAAAACAAAATGAGTATATAGAGGCGAATATCAACGATTGGTTTTCCAGTCGATTTAGTGCAATGAGAACACCGATACCAATTACCACATGGCTCACATAATGAGTCAACGTTAACTGGCCTGTTTGTACGATAACGTTTATAAACCAGCTTTTATCGTATTTTTCAGTCAAGAACAGACTTAGAATTAAGAAGGCAATAGCCGAACCCGATGCAGATAATATGTACAAAACATTCGGCAGAATCGGACCTGTGCTGAACAAAAACTCAGCACTTTCGCTACCCATGCTCGGGATGAACAAATAAGTTAGCATTTTTGACAGCAGCTCCATGGTAATCGTGACACTTGCTCCAATGATCAGCAGCTTCATTCGAAGCGCCTTGTTATGAAAATCTATTCTTCCTATCAAGAGTCCGATGATGAAGAAACAAAACCATGGAAATATAGGATGATAGCCATTAAAAAATAAATTGCGAACAAAACCTTCCAACGTCCAAAAATCCACATAATGCATAAACGGTACAGGACCGCCCCATCCTTTAAAGGTATCGAATACAAGCTGAAGGCATTGTGCTGTTATTAATATAGCTGCGCCCAGTCCATACAATATCCTGTCTCTTACCGTAATTAGCACTGCTGCCATGAACAGATAAACACCATAATAATGTAAAATATCGCCTGTCCATTCCATAACATATAGCAGTAATCCGATTACAAACAAGAACAGCGATCTTTTCCAAATCATTTGGCGAACAGCTATAATCTTTGCTTTATCGTGACTAGCAACAGCTTTCCGAGACATGAGCGAAATGCCTATGCCAGCAAGTAAAACGAATAAAGCCGAGGCTCGTCCTTGAAATAACGAAGTAACAGTAATCAACCACGCGGGGCCATTATGCTCAGCATTTGTAATTACAATGAAGTTTACGATAAGCATACCGAACAGTGCCCATGCACGGGCAAAATCCAGCCCAATCAATCGTTTACTTGCTTCCACTAGCATCACTTCCTTTGAAAACGCCGCTTACAGCCTCTACCCAGATCTGTTTATAATCAATATGTTCAACCAGCATCATAAAGTTGCCAATGTTATCAAGCACTAAGGCAAGCATATGTGCTTTGGCAGCACTCGCCTGATCTGAAACAAGTCCAAAATGTTTAGCTTTCTCCATCAGCATCTCAAAGCCGTACAAATACCCTTTTTGGATCATAAGCAGCTTCTCGTGATAAAAGGGATACCTTGTTGCCATTAACATATATTCCTGTACGACACGATTATAATAAGGGTCCTTAGCCTGCTCATCAATCATATGGATTCCGAGCTCAACAAGCTTCTCCTCAAAATTATCTTTTGTAAAAGTATCCATTTCAAAAAATGTCGAGAACTGAATCGCGCTGCACAAGTCTTCAAAAATTGCCGCTATGAGATCTTCTTTCGATTTAAAGTAATAATAAATAGAGGGTTTAGCTATTCCAACCGCTTTGGCAATCATCGAATACGTCGTTTTCGTAATGCCCACCTCTGCAAATAGTTGATAGCTCACTTCTTTGATGGATGCCAATGTTTCCTCGCTTTTACTCATTGCAACTCCTCCTGTACCTTGAATTTGTTTTAGCATATCACTCTTATTATTATTTTTCAACCTATCGTTAGGTAGAATTTTATGAAAAGTGAATGATCTACTAAACCTTTTTTATTTACCAATTGTTTTATTTCTAAATATTGACACCACCTATATCGGAGTGATATATTATGGATCGTAATATAAATATGGATATTTATTACACCTATTCCCATTCTATCCTAAGTAAAAAGACAAGGAGGCACATTTGCTTTGAACAGTCAGGACGTTATTTTAGGCATGCTTATGAGACGATCATTATCCGGTTATGAAATTAAACAATTGTTCGAGGATATTTTCTCTTATTTCTATAGCTCAAGCTATGGAACGATTTATCCGATGCTGCATCGGATGGAAAAAGAGGCATTGATCACGAAGGAAAATGTGCAGCAAGAGGGCAAGCCGAATAAAAATGTGTTCACCATCACAGAGGCTGGAAAAAGTAGATTTTACGAATATCTGCACAGCCCGATGGAAACGGATACGGTTAAATCAGATTTCCTGATGCGGCTTTATTTCGGCCAGCTGGTAGGTAATGACATGGTAGTTATGTGGTTGAAGCAGGCACAAGAGTATACACAGACACAGCTCGATCAGCTGCGCGATAAGTACGCCCTATATAAAAGCAGCATGCAGCCTGGACATATCATATGCATTGAAATCGGAATTAAGGAATATAGTGCTAAGCTGGAAGCGATCCAAGAGGGGCTGGATCGTATGGATAAATTAGAAGAGGAAAAGAGGGTTTAGGATGGAAAAATCACGTTCAAACAATAACCTCATCATTCTTGCCATGGCACTAGGGTTATTAATGGCATCTTTGGACAATACGATTGTGGCCTCCTGCATTAACAAGCTCAGTCAGGACTTTAACATTTTCGATAAAGTCAGCTGGGTATTTACCGCCTACATGCTGGCAGCAACAAGCACGATGCTCGTTTTCGGCAAAATGTCCGACCTATTCGGCAGAAAAATGTTTTATATGATTGGTATTGGCATGTTCTTGATCGGCTCCGCCTTATGCGGTATCGCTCAGAGTGCTGATCAGCTCATCTGGTTCCGCGTCATTCAAGGGATTGGCTCCGGCGCCTTGTTCCCAATCAGCTTCACCATTATTTATACGATATTTAAAGATCCGAAGGATGCAGCAAAAATGTCTGGCGTATTCGGTGCGATCTTCGGCCTATCCTCCGTTGCAGGCCCGCAGCTCGGCAGCTTCATTGCCGAACACTTTGGTTGGAGATGGAACTTCTATATCAACATTCCCATCGGTTTGGCATCCATGATTGTTCTGATGATTGCGCTCAAAGAAACACGTTCCGAGAAAAAACCAAAAATCGATTATTTGGGAACCTTGTTTTTGATCATTACTACGGTCTCCTTAATGCTAGCGCTCGAATGGGGCGGCAAAACCTACGCATGGAGTTCCTGGCAGGAAATTAGCTTATTCACGATTTCAGCTGTAATTGGCGCTCTGTTTATTTTTGTCGAGCTGCGTGCTCCTGAACCCGTCCTTCCTCTGAGCATCTTTAAAAATAAGATGGTCTTGGGCACAAGTATTCTTTGCTTCTGCCAGGGCGTCATTATGTTCTCCGCCATTACGTATTTGCCTAGCTTTACGGTAGGGGTGTTAGGAAATAGCAACTCAAACGGCGTATTGACGCCTATGATGGCCTCGTTAATCGGGGGTGCTATTCTATTTGGTTTCCTGCAATCCAAATTCGCCTTCCGTACACTCATGCTGTTCACTATGCTAATGACTATTATTGTAGCTACGCTGCTTTCTACAGTTAGCGCTCATGCTTCCAGCGGCTATATGATTGTACTTATGATTCTGCTTGGCTTTGGCGCCGTCGGTCCTCTAATGAGTGTCGCACAGAGCTCGATTGCTGCAAACGTTGATCCTAAATATATGGGCGTCAGCTCATCTATCGTCGGCTTCTGGCGCAACATTGGCGGCATATTGGGTGCATCTATTATGGCGACGATTGTAAATAACAACTTGCATCGATTAATTACGGCAGGTGCAGATAAGGCTGGCATTCCTTCTGACAAAATCAATACTCTAGCCAATCCAGAACTGCTCATGCGAGCAGGCGGTCAGCTAGACCCGCAAATACGCAAGTTTCTGCAAGAGGCGCTGGCAACAGCGATCAATCACGGCTTTATACTCAGCATTTGTGTGGGCAGCATTGGCTTAATCACCGCTATGTTTGTTGGTGCAAGCAGACTCGGAGCTACAAAAAAAACAACGACCAGCGCTACACACATATAGAGGTAAATAGACACGCAACGGTAATCTGCGATGCAAATTACCGTTGCGTGCATCCTTATTCTTTATCCGTAGGTTTATGTATACCGTCTTCATAAAAGTCAAAGATGAGCTGCTTCTTTGTCCCTCTTACCGCGTAGAAAACGTCAGATATTTTCTTCCCTTTTTTTCTCAGTTCGTTTTCCAGCCATTCCTTCGTCAGCCCATTCTCTTTCATTTCTTTTTCCAAAAGTGAACCATCCATAATCAATTCAATTGGAAACTCCTGTTTGTTTAATTGAAGCTTCATGTCCTTTTTCGTGACAAGCTGATACTCGTCTTTTTTTAATACAGACACCATTCCATTATCCTCAAGAACTGCATATTCAACCTCATCCATATTAAAAATCCCATTTTCTCTTAAAGCTTGATCCAAAGAATCCAAAGTATATCTAACCTTCTTCATATTATTCTCAAGAATCTTCCCGCCTTCGATGAGAACGGTTGGGGAGCCTGAAATCCAGCTTCTTAATTTACGGCTCTTTAAGGCAACGACAGATAACAGATAAGACGTAACCGTCATAACCGCGAGTGACAAAGTAATATGCGACCATTTCAATGTTTCATTGAATGCCAAATTGGCTGCAAGTGCCCCTATCGTAATGCCGGTCACAAAATCATGAAATGTCATGTTGGAAATCGTCTGTTTCCCCAATATTCTAGCTACTAGTAGAAGCAGTAAAATAGCAACAATCGTACGTATTAAAATATCCATATAGGTATGCATGCTGTGATTCCACCTCTACTCTTATTGTTACCCAAGCGATTTGAAAAAAATCATGGAACAGCGTATCATCTTTAAAGTGAACAGATTAGAGACCACTTCTAGTGACGATGAAGATACGTCGCTTTTGTATTGTATTTTGCTATATGACTATTTGTATTGGAGCTGAGAATGATGAAAACCGAGATTATAAACAGATTTATCACTTACGCGCAGGTGGACACACAGTCCGATGAAAGCAGCGAAACCTGCCCTTCCACGCCCGGACAACTGACGTTAGCTAATATGCTAGTAGAGGAATTGAAAGCCATCGGCATGCAAGAGGTTACGATGGATGCTAACGGCTATGTCATGGCTACCCTTCCAGCCAATACGGATAAAGAGATCCCAACCATCGGTTTCCTTGCGCATATCGATACAGCAACTGACTTTACTGGCACGAACGTCAAGCCGCAAATTATTGAACAATATGACGGGAACGACATTATCTTAAATGAAGCACAGCGCATCATTATGTCACCGAACGACTTCCCAGAGCTGCACGGCTATAAAGGTCATACGTTGATTACAACAGACGGCACGACACTGCTTGGTGCAGACGATAAAGCAGGCATAACTGAGATCATGACGGCGATGGCTCATCTCATTAATCATCCTGAGTTGAAGCACGGTAAAATAAGAGTAGCCTTCACTCCTGATGAAGAGATCGGCCGAGGTCCGCATAAGTTTGATGTACAAGCCTTTGATGCGGTCTATGCCTATACAATGGATGGAGGTCCGCTGGGCGAGCTTCAATACGAAAGCTTTAATGCCGCTGGCGCTGTCATTATATGCAAGGGCAAAAACGTGCATCCCGGAACGGCCAAAGGCAAAATGATCAATGCCGCAAAAATGGCGATGGAGCTCCACGCAAAACTGCCGGCTAATGAAACACCTGAGCAGACAGAAGGCCATGAAGGCTTCTACCACCTGTCATCCATTCAAGGCGACGTCGAGCAAACGGAGCTTCATTATTTGATACGTGATCATGACCGCAACCGATTTAAAGAAAGAAAGCTGGAGCTTACTCGTATCGTAGAGGAACTGAAAGCGAAGTACGGAGAAGAACGTATTGTGCTTGAAATAAAGGATCAATACTACAATATGAAGGAGAAAATCGAGCCGGTGATCCAAGTCGTAGACATCGCAGAGCAAGCGATGATCAACCTTGGCATTACCCCGCTAATCGAGCCGATTCGCGGCGGCACAGACGGCTCGCAGCTTTCCTACATGGGATTGCCGACTCCGAATATTTTCACCGGCGGAGAAAATTATCATGGCCGATTTGAATATGTATCGGTTAACAATATGGTACAAGCCGTCAATACGATTATTGAAATCGTTAAGCTGTATGAACAAAAAGCTTAATAATCGTCATAAACAAACAGGCTGTCGTCCACATGACGACAGCCTGTTTGTTATTAGATGGTTTAGCAAAGCACATCTTCTTCCTGTTCGACGATGTCCATCTCAAGATTATTTAGGCCATTGTCTTCCAATACGGCAGCCTTATTACCGTATTCTTTAATAATATGAATCTCGCCCCATGAGCAAAGGGAGTCCAATATCGATTTTAAGCTCCATCCGTATTCACTGAGCTCATATTCAACCCGCGGCGGGACCTCATTGTAGCTTATTCGATTCACGATGCCATCTTGCTCCAGCTCTCTCAGCTGCTGTGTTAACATCTTTTGTGTTATGGAGGGCATAATACGTTTGAGATCACTCGTTCTTTTTTTGCCATGCGTTAAGTGACAAAGGATTACGCATTTCCATTTCCCTCCAATAACCTCGAGGGTCGCTTCCACTGAAATATTGTATTTTTTCTTAATCATAGATATATCCTCCCCAACCGAGCTATCGCCTACTATTCATGCATTTATTACTTTTTAGTACCTATAGCACTTCAAAGTACGTACTGTTCATTACTGCCTAAACCCATCATAATAGCACTTACCGGCCGGCAATACTATACAAAAGGGGTTATACAAATGGCATTAGATAAAAAAAGAAGTACCCTGGCGCTTCTAGCGTTAGCCATAAGCGCCTTTGCGATTGGGACAACAGAGTTCATCAGTGTAGGGCTGCTCCCGCTTATATCTGAAGACTTGAATATATCGGTTACAACATCGGCACTAACCGTTACGTTGTATGCTCTTGGGGTTACTTTTGGAGCTCCAATATTAACATCTTTAACATCTACGATTCCGAGAAAAACATTATTGTTTTGGATCATGATTGTTTTTATTGCTGGAAACAGCCTTGCGGCATCGGCAAGCGGCGTTGGTATTTTACTTACCGCGCGCGTCATCTCAGCACTGGCTCATGGCGTATTTATGTCAATTGGCGCTACCATTGCAGCCGATCTCGTTCCCGAGAACCGCAGAGCTAGCGCAATCGCAATTATGTTCTCAGGACTCACTGTAGCTACCGTTACAGGCGTACCGTTAGGTACTTGGATTGGACAGCATATGGGCTGGCGTGCTGCTTTTGTTGGCATAGTTCTTATTGGCGTTATCGCTTTTATAGCCAATATGGTGTTGATTCCTTCCGATTTGCGCAAAGGAACTCGAACACCGCTGCGCGAGCAGATAAAACTGGTTACGAATGGACGATTGCTGCTTGCATTCGCGATTACTGCTATTGGGTACGGGGGTACGTTTGTTGTCTTTACTTATTTATCCCCGTTGCTTCACGATATAACCGGATTTAAGGAAAGTACGGTAGCGGCCATTCTTTTGGTATACGGCATCGCCATCGCCATCGGCAATGTCATTGGTGGGAAAGCTGCCAATAAGAAGCCGATTACCGCCTTGTTTTACATGTTTATTTTGCAGGCTATCATACTCTTTGTTCTTACCTTCACCGCACCGTTTAAAGTGGTTGGCTTAATTACGATTATCTTGATGGGACTGTTTGCATTCATGAACGTACCCGGCTTGCAAGTGCATGTCGTGATGCTCGCTGAACGTTATGCGCCGAAGGCAGTAGATGTCGCTTCGGCTGTCAACATCGCTGCGTTTAACGCAGGTATCGCCATTGGCGCCTATTTGGGCGGTGTCATTACGGACTCGATGGGACTTATTCATACGGCTTGGGTTGGCGGATTGATGGTTCTCGGCGCTGTAATTTTAACCGGCTGGGCTAGAGCTTTAGAAAAAAAAGATGAAACAAAACACAGGAGGGCTTCACTATGATCGCAAAAAATTTACAGGATACAACTACACTTCACAACGGTGTTCAAATGCCTTGGTTTGGTCTTGGCGTCTTTAAAGTTGAGGATGGCGCGGAGCTGGTCGAGTCCGTCAAAGCAGCGATTAAAAATGGTTACCGCAGTATTGATACCGCAGCTATTTATGGCAATGAATCAGGTGTCGGACAAGGCATTCGTGAAGCTATGGCTGAGTATAACGTGACGAGAGAAGAGCTTTTTGTCACATCAAAGGTTTGGAATGCTGATCTCGGATATGAATCTACACTGGCGGCTTACGAAACTACGCTAAATAAACTCGGTTTAGACTTTCTTGACCTGTACCTGATTCATTGGCCTGTAGAAGGCAAATTCCAAGAGGCGTGGAGAGCTTTGGAGACCCTTTACAAGGATGGCCGAGTCAAAGCCATTGGCGTAAGCAACTTCCAGATTCATCATTTGGAGACGTTAATGAAAGATGCTGCCGTTAAACCGATGATTAATCAAGTGGAGCTCCATCCGCAGCTAACGCAGAAAGAGTTAATCGACTATTGCAAGAAACAAGGCATCCAAATTGAAGCATGGTCTCCGCTTATGCAAGGTCAGCTGTTAGATCATCCCGTTCTTAAGGAGATTGCTGAAACGCATAACAAATCCATTGCTCAAGTCATTCTGCGCTGGGATTTGCAGCACGGCATTGTAACGATTCCGAAGTCAACGAAAGAGCATCGCATCATCGAAAATAGTAATGTATTTAATTTTGAACTATCTGAGAGTGAGCTGTCCCGAATAGACGCTCTGAACCAAAATCTTCGGGTGGGTCCAGATCCCGACAACTTTGATTTTTAATATCATAGCGGAACAATAATAGGGCTGTCCCAAACGCAGATACATCTACGTTTGGGACAGCCCTTATTTAATCGTGCCTTATTGCAGGATAATGCGGAATGATATCGAAATGAATGTACGTAAACCATTGTCTACATATTTTTGGCGAAAATCATTCGAATGGGATTCAAGTGGAGGGTACTATGGCGAACTTAAACTTTCGAGAAGACGGCACATTCAAAATTGTTCAATTTACCGATCTGCACTGGCAAAACGGGCAGCAAGAGGATTTACAAACATATTCTCTAATGAAGAACGTCCTGCAAGAAGAATCACCAGATTTGGTGATCTTTACCGGTGACGTTATTTATAGCGAGCATTGTACTGATAGACAAGAGTCCTTTAAAAATGCTGTCAAAGCAGCGGAAGAATTTAATATCCCATGGGCAGCTGTATTTGGCAATCATGATACCGAGGTTGGCACCACCAGAGAAGAGCTTATTCGCTTGCAGCAGGAAAGACCGCTCAGCTTAACCGAAATGGGCCCTAGCCTAGGGGATCGTGCTGGAAATTATGTGCTGGAAATTCATTCTAAAAATAATAGCAGCCCCGCTGCCGCATTATATCTATTGGATTCAGGCGAGTATGCCGATCAGCCCGTTGGCGGCTATGCCTGGGTTACTCATAGCCAAATTGGCTGGTATAAGGAGCAATCCGCTCGTTTGACGAAACAAAACAATGATGTTCCACTGCCCTCGCTTGCGTTTTTCCATATCCCTGTGCCCGAATATAACGAGGTATGGAACGAGCATACCTGCTATGGGCAGAAGCACGAGGGCGTAGCGAGCCCAAAAATCAATTCCGGACTTTTCACTGCATTTCTTGAAATGAAAGATGTCCGCGGTACGTTCGTAGGGCATGATCATATCAATGATTACTGGGGTGAGCTTCACGGCATTCGTCTATGTTATGGAAGGGCTACAGGCTATAACACCTATGGAAAAGAGGGTTTTCCGCGTGGTGCAAGGATCATACAATTGACCGAAGGGAAAGCTGACTTCCAAACATGGCTGAGACTAGATGATGGATCTGTTGTCGTCAATCAGCCTGAACATCTTCCTGAGAAAGGTTAATGGCAACCATTAGGACGATATTAATACGAACCGCCAATGTGTAAACATAACTGATGTAATAATACTGGAATCTCAACGACGTAGATAGTTTTTATATAAAGTGACACTGTATATGTTAATAGAGCATCCCTGTTGTCGATGGGGGTGCTTCAGATTTTTGCCGATTTAGTTCGCTTTTAACTCTGCGTTAATTCTCATGGCTTCCTCGTAATTTTTAGCAGGTGCCGATATTCTTAGGTCCTTACCTATCAATTGGTTATCATTCATTTTTTCATTCACATCTATGTTCAGTTGGGCAAAATTATCCGATATCATTAGATAACCTAAAGGCTTGTGAACAGGTGTTCCATTTTCATTCTGATGATAAAATAATAAATCTTGATAAAAATCTATATCCCGCAATTGATAATTTTTTGTTTAATCATATTTATTAATAATGAATTGTCCATGAAAGGATGGATCACGGAACAAGGGTTTATATATAGTTCCCTTAACTTTGATTGTTGTTACTTCTCCACTTTCAGGTTTGCCTACGCGATATTCCAATGCTGGATACTCAAGATCAATCTTTTTTGGGAAATTATATATGAACAGGAATACAGAAACGGCTACAAGTGATAATGCTGTACACAAAATAATTACTTTTAACCTTCCTTTTGGTGGTTCCATAATACCTCTTCCCGCTTTATGAGTCATGAATTTGAATATCCTTCTCTTACCAATTATTTATTCGATCATTTATATTTATCTATTAGTTACACTGGAAATTTGTTACTTGTGTTCTTTCCATTGGCATTCAGTAAATTTCATTTCTGTGAAAACGGCATTAAATGAAGAGTCTTCTGGACTGCAAGCATAAATACCAATCTGAATATTGTCTGCTCCTTCAAAAAGGTGTGCAATACGCATTTGCTTATAGTGAATGCCATCATAAGAATTTTCAATACAATAATCGCTTTTACGTCGGCTCAGTCTGTAATACATAAATTTCTTTGTTGCAGAAATATCCGTAGTTGCCCAATCAGAATATCCTAAGTTCGTTACAACACTTCCTAATCTCTGGTATTCTTCATTTTCATATTCAATAGAAGCCTTTATCCAGTTATCACTATTTTGATAGATAATTACACCGCACTGGTCGAAGCGTTGTTTACTGTCAAATTCCGTTTTTACTATAAACGAAAAGTATTTCTCATTGGTTTTCATTAACAAAGCAGGAGCATTATTGTTTTGAAAGCCATAATAGGTTCTTTGCCAAAAATCTGTTCCAGCTTCTGTTTTAATCACAATTTCTCCATCTGTAATCGTATATTCTTCAGGCTCATGTACCCAGAATAAGTGATCTCTTTGGAATGTTACATCCATTTTGATTCCTCCATAAATCGAAATTTAACAAACATATTTTTCTTATTCGACGCTGTATTCACAATTTAGATAATACTTCGCCAATATTGCTCCACTCATATATAAGAAGATTCAATTCATTGCCGGAAATTGTTATCTTATCCGATTTAAATAAATGAGCACCGTAATATTCGTAGAAATAACGGGTTTTATTATCTTCTAATACTTCAACAAAAACTCTATTGTAGCCGAGTTCTTCAAATTGAAGAAAAAGTTGTTTGAAAAGTTGCTTCCCCACACCTTTTCCTTGATATTCTTCAAGCAAATATATAGATTTTAAATCACCAGAATTATCGATATTATTACTTTCTCTTTTCCCGCAATCTGCAAATCCTACGACTTCTCCCTCATTATTTACTGCGACAAATGTATAATTCTCCTTATCAGAGATATTTCGATTCCACAAGTTCTTTCGTTGGTCATAAGAAAGGTTCTTTAAAAACTCATCTGAAACAATGTTTTTATACGTAGACTTCCAACTATCAACATGAACCTTGGCAATACCCTCTGCATCCTCTAAACAAGCTTTTCTTATGTACATTGAATCTCCCCCTCCTACGGAAAGTAAAGCTCAGTGTATATATTCCATCTCAATACTAATTCCCCTCCCTCAATTTAAACTGACCTGCCCGCTAGATTAATAAAATGGTATTGGCGGAGGCGAAACGTGGCTATGCAAAAAATATTTGTCGCAACGTGACGCCTTTTACCAATTGCTCAAGAAGGAATAACCCTCAGACGCTTCGAACTCAACCACACTCCTCCTGCTAAGACAGAGATTAAATAGGCTATGCCACAAGTTAAGAACAAAGGCTTCAAGTCATTCTCAACATAAAGTAAGGAGCCGATCATCGGGCCAATTGCCATGCCTATATATCGGATCAAGTTATACACACCGATGGCAGTGGCGCGTTCCTCTGGAAACTGTTCCGCCAAAATAGTAGTTGGCATGGACACAGTCAGCCCCATCGTGAGGCCGAACAAGCAAACATCCACGATCAAAATCGGTAACGAGAGATTGGCGGTTAAAGCAAAAAGAACGACTGTAATCGATTGTAAAAGGAATGCATACATTAATGCTCGTCCACTTCCCATTCGGTTACGCATCCAACTGCCGACTCTAATACTCAGAATCGTACAGGCGGACATAATAAGCAGTACAATCCCAACCATCCCCGTAGACATGTTATACGACGTACTTAGGATTTGAGGCAAGAACACAAGATATACTAAGTAAACTACACATTGTACAAATCCATATAACAAAACAACCGCACCGAGATGGTTTTTAAAAATTACAATAAACGAGCTAAGGCTGAACCTTGTCGCGGATACATTCTGTGGCTTTGTCTCGGGCAAGAGCTTCATATTGGCGAGCAGAAGCAGCAGGATTAGGATTGACAAAAAGAAAAACACGCCTTGATATCCGAGTTTTTCCCCGATGAGTCCTCCGAGAAGAGGTCCGATAGCTGGAGCAAGCAAAAGCATAAGTTGGTAAGTAGCCATTCCCTTTGCCAATTCTTTTCCACGGAACAGGTCACCGATTACTGCTGCTCCTACAACGGGAACCGCTGCGGAGCCTATGCCCTGAAAGACGCGGAAAACCAGAAATGATTCAATGGAATAGGAAAATGCACAGCCTAAAGATGCCACAAAATATACGGCGAGTGCAGGCAGCAGCACTTTTCTCCTTCCTTTTGTATCTGCTAGTGGTCCGAATACGATCTGCATGACAGCTAAAGCAATCAAAAATAAAGAAATCGTCAAGCTCATTAAATAACTTGTTGTTTGCAGATCGTTCTGCATGTCGGCAAGTAAAGGCGTATATAAGTTTTGCCCCAGCGATCCTGCAAAGGCACTAAATCCGATGAGATATAATATAATGCGCAGATTCATGAGTATTTTCTCCTTTTCATTCTGACTGACTAATAGTCGGTTAATGTTACCCAGCCAATTTTATTGACTTTTAGTCAGTTTGTCAATAGAGTAAATACATGAGGAGGATGAACAACTTGTCGAGAGTTAATAAAAAACCAGAAATTAGGCGCGCCGAAATAATAGAAGCCTCATTAGAGTTATTCAGAGAAAATGGCTACAATCAAACTGCTGTGGACGATATAGTCAATAAACTGGGCATTGCTAAGGGTACATTTTATTATCACTTCAAAACCAAATATGATATTATGATCGCCATTGTAGAACGTTTGGCTGAAGAAAAAGTTAATATGGTCAAAGTTCTAGCGGAAACCGAAGGAATGACTGTAGAAGCAAAGATGTATACCATCTTGTGGGAACAACCATACGAGGATGAGAGCAAAATTATTGAATTTCTGCATCATGAACATAATGCATCGATTCACCAGAAGGTTCTCGTACAAGCTGTACAAGACAGTGCCCCTTACGTGACACAAATTCTGAATCAAGGAATGGCGGAAGGAATCTTTCAAATTCAAGACCCACAGGAAACTGCCGAATTCATACTAGTTGGCATCAACTTTATGTTTGATCCCGGAATTTTCTTATGGTCCGAAGATATAGTAGAACGTAAGAAGCTGGCATTCACACGAATAATCGAGCGTATGCTAGGAGATTCCTTTACCTTTTCCAACCTTTCAAAAAACCTCACTAAAACAAAAATAGCGTCAAAAGCGCAGCCAAGACGCAATTGACGCTATTTTCTCTTGAACCAACTTTTAATGAGTAAAAAGGTTGCCGTGCATGCTGCTGTTCCAGCCATTGCAGCACCTTCGTTAATCAAAGACGGATTTCTCATGATTAGCTTAGTATCTAAAATGGACTGATGCGACTTCGAGGTTGTATTCCCTGCAGACCTCAAACTCGATTGTTAGTTCAACGAGGCTACCGATTCATGCCGGTAGCCTCGCCATAGTGATTGTTGAGTTATAGTTACCCGTTTTTCTCCCAAAGCTCGATCAATCGACCTTCTGGATCTTCAATCCAAATAAATTTCCCAAATTCACTAACCTCTAAGTTCTTTGCAAGAGGTACTTTCATATGTTCAAGATGCTTAATAGTCTCGTCTACATTATGTACTTGGAAATTTAACAACACTTGTTGTTCTGTTGGAAAATAGCTGTCATTCTCGCTAAAAAAAGAAAAGATAGTCTCATTTCCGGATTCGGGTTTTATCATCGTCCCATTCCAATTCCCTATTTCAAGCTTCAACACTTCACTGTACCATTTTGTTATCATTTCAAGATTTTTGGTTCTCCAAAATATACCGCCAAAACCTTTTATCATTGTATCCAACTCCTGTCTGTCATTAGATTTTTAGCTATCCGATTACAGTAAATATTCGAGATTTAAATTTAAGTTCCTTTTTCAATTTCCCTGCCCGCGCACAATTTCTCCACAAACTACTACATTATATTTTTCCACTTTTGTGCTATACTAGCTTGTCAGCATTTTAGCAACAAATATTGTTAAATTATCTACTTACTCACGAGGTGCATAAATGTCTCAACCGCCAGCTAAGAAGGCGCTTTTGACTGAGCTTGAGAGCCTACGCGCATTTGGCATACTTGCTGTCATTATGATTCACGCGACATCCTCTTCAGTAGTCAATTCCGATCCTAACTCCACACTGTTTTTGATTCTTGTCCTGTTTAATACGTTATCCAAATTCGCCGTACCTCTCTTCATTCTGATCAGCGGCATATCTCTTTTCTACAATTACAATGATAAACCATTAAACAAACAAACAGCTACGATGTTCTACAAGAAACGCATCACTAAAATTATGCTGCCGTTTCTCCTATTTTCGTTTATGTATTATGCCACTATCATCTACTTCAGATACGGATTTATTAATTTCGAGCAGTTTATCTCTTATTTTCAGACTTGGGATTTTCTCGTTAAATTGCTGATTGGAAAAACCTATGCTCATTTGTATTTTATCTTTATTATTATCCAGTGTTATTTGCTCTTCCCTGTACTTTGGTATGTGATGAGAAAATGGCCGCGTCTCGTCAATTGGTTGATCACAGGTGGACTTCTCATTCAGTGGATTTATATGCTGAACGCCAAGGAAATGGGAATCAAATACGTCACCAGCGGTTTTTTCGCATACAGCTTGTACTTTTGTATCGGGGCTTATATAGGAATCAACTATACGAAATTTTATGCCTTCTGGGAGCGCAAACGCAGCAGCATTGCTTTACGAAGCACATTAATTCTAGTAGTAGCCATTTCCGGTACGCTCAACGTGATCTACTTCTTGCGTGAGGCGCAGGGAAAACTACTATTTAACGATAGCTTTTTGGTGCAAATTAAAAATGAAATTTATATTACATCGGCTTGTTTGCTGCTTATTCATCTTGCCCTTCGGATTAAGGCATCCCGCATGGAATATTTGAAATCGGTACTTATTCATCTCAGCCATGCGTCATTTGGCATGTACTTGCTGCATCCGATGTTCCTCAGATATTACCGTATGATGGATGTGAATGGGAGTCCGCTCGTTTACGGAGCATGGATTGCAGGAGGCTTCTTCCTGGCTTTAGTTGGCTCATGGATCATCGTTGCTTGGGCCGGCAAAGTGAAAGGACATTGGGTTTTATTCGGACCTATCCCCAAACAGAAATCACTCGGACAGTAGCCTAAGTCTGAATTTAAAACATTTATGTGACGCCCCTCTGCTGAAACAAGGCAAAAGGGGCGTTTTCAATAATTTCCCCCTATGCGCGCCAGATCTTTTCCGTTAAACTAGAAATTCTGGTATCGGCAGAATCAACTATACTATTGCAGGTTTACCCCTGAAAACTATTGGAGGTTTCTTTTCTAACATGCATAATGAACATCATTCCAATGTCAAAATTGTAACAGCCGACCCAAGCGCCATCGGCTTATTTGGGCTGGCTATCGTTACGCTCGTAGCTTCCTCACAGAAGCTCGGCTTAACTGACGGTCTAAGCCTCGTTATTCCATGGGCGATTTTTCTAGGCGCCTTTGCTCAGCTCTTTGCTTCTATTCAAGATGCAAAACATAACAATACATTCGGTATGACCGCCTTTGGCGCTTATGCTTTCTTCTGGATGGCGATGGCTGGCAGTTGGCTGATCAAGCTCGGTGTGTTCGGCGCTGAGCTGGCTGCAATCGCAGATAGCAAGCAGCTTGGTTTTGCTTTTGTCGGTTATCTCATTTTCTCGCTGCTGATGACTATCGGAGCAGCGGAGACCAATAAAGTATTATTCTTCATCTTCGTTCTAATTGATTTGCTTTTCCTTGGACTGAGCTTCGATGCATTCGGAGTAGCACCAGACGTGTTCCACGCACTAGCTGCCTATGCTGAGATGGGTATTGCTCTCCTATCGCTATATGCCGCAGGCGCAGCTGTACTGAACACCCATTTTGGACGTGTGTTTCTGCCAATCGGCCGGCCTTTTGGCATCTTCAAGCCTCGTTCATAATCGGAATCTCATCATTATACAATGTTAAAGCCAGCCGCTCTTCGTGCCGATCCGCGATAGAGCGGCTTTTTCTATGAAAATCAAAAAGAGGCAGAGTGCTTAACGATCGCACTCTACCTCTTTTTGTTCACCGTAAGCTTTATAGCAATTTCACAGCTACCGACGCAGCGGTGCTTTCCTTATTCCTTATTGAATCTTCATAGGTTCTCTTGAAATATTCCACATACAAAACATCGAGCAAATAAAGCTGTGAAATCTTCGCAGATAATGAGCCGCCCTGCAGAGGTCCTTCATTCGCTCCGCATAGCAGTGTCAGATCAGAGTAAGAGGTCAGCGGTGACTTAACGAACCTCGTAATCGAAATGACGGTAGCACCGCTTTCTTTGGCCCTTTTCGCTACTTCAATCGTATCCTTTGTAGAACCGGAATAAGAAATAACGACAGCGACATCCCGTTTCGTCATTAAAGCCGCTGACATCATCTGCAGATGCGAATCGATGCTGCATTCCGTTTTGTTTGTGATACGCATAAATTTGATTTTCGCTTCCATTGCCGTCATTAAGGAGGAGCCTACGCCAAAAAATATGACCCGTTCCGCTTGGAGCAAATGCTCAATCGCCTGATCCATTTTTTCGTTATCGATTAAGTTATAGGTCTCGTTCAATGCACTTATGTTGGATGACAGCACCTTAGAGGACACTTGATCCATCGTATCATTCATCAGGACCTTGTCCGTAAGCTGCGGTATTTCGTTTTCCGCGGTGATGCTATGTGCAAGGGCAATCTTAAAATCCTGATACCCTTTATAGCTTAACGACCTGCAAAACCGGAATACGCTGGACTCGCCCACTCCACAGTGATCTGCAAGATCGGTAATCGACATGTAGACGACACCTTCCGAGTTTTCCAGAATGTAGTCTGCTACTTTCCTTTCGGTATTCGTCAGGTTGTTGTATTTCGAATGAATCGTTGTAAAAATATTGATAGTGCGCAACCGATCACCTCCCTAAATCCTGTCCATTCCGCGTAGAAATAATGATGCCGCACCTAATAAGCCAGCTTTATTTCCAAGAGAAGCCTTTACGATGTTCACACCCGCAAAGCTCTCCATAATTAATGCTTTGGTTTGTTTCTCAACCATTCGAACAAGCTCATCCTGCTCCATCACTCCGCCTCCTACAATAATAGCAGGTGGATTGAAAATATGAATGAGTGAAGCCAAACCCGCGGATACTTCGGTCGTCCATGCATGCAATATTTGTTGTAATGGTTCGTTTCCTACCTGTATTTTATCAAAAAAACCTTTTCCGTCTACAATTTCAGGATCAGCTTCTTGGGCCATTCGAATTAAGGCTGTTGTTGAGGCATTGGTTTCATAAAATGATTTGCACGTGCCGCCATTCGTTTGCGACAATGGACGGGTAAACATATGACCGAATTCAGCAGCTGAGCCGCTCGCACCACGATAGATTTGACGATTCATGACGATGGCTCCGCCAATCCCCGTCCCAAACGTTAAGCATAAGAAACCAGTAAACGACTTTGCCGCTCCAAAACACGCCTCGCCTAATGCAGCTGCATTCACATCATTTTCAACCTTCACAGGCTTATGGAACCGATCCTCTACGATCTCTCTGACCTTCATGCCTGTATAGCTTGGGATATTCTCATTGGCATACAAGATGCAGCCCTCATCTGCGTTCACTTGTCCGGCCGTACTAATAGCGACAGCATCAAAATGCTGATATGACTCCATTTGGGAAAGCAGCTTTTCCATGAGATGCTTGCCGCCCATATGAGCTTCGGTCGCATACTCCTTGAACTGAGTGATATGGCCTCGTTCATCGCAAATGCCTATCTTCGTATGGGTACCGCCAATATCTGCCGCTAAAATGTTCATTCCCATGGGCTATTCAACAGCCTTTACGAATTTTTTGGTTATTTCCATCGGTCTTGTAATGGAAGATCCCACTACAGCTGAATAAATCCCTTGGTCAAATAATCGTTTTAGTTCCTCAGGTGTTGAGATACCGCCCTCCGCAATAATCGGAACGGATATCGTATTCACGAGCTTCTCTATCAACTGAAAATCTGGCAAAACATTATCTTTTGTTGCTTCCGTATAGCCGCTAAGAGTCGTCCCAATAATGTCAAACCCTAGCGCAGCAGCCTCGATAGCTTCAGCATAGGTCGAGCAATCCGCCATAAAGAGCTGATCTTTATACTTTTTTCGTAGTAAAGGAAATAATTCCGATATCGTTGATCCGTCCGGCCTCACACGATTTGTTGCATCCATTGCAATGATATCCACGCCTTCGCGGCAAAGTTCATCCACTTCCTTCATCGTAGGGGTGATAAATACGGAAGAGCCCTCATAATCCTTTTTTATAATACCGATGATCGGTAGATCTACCTGCTGCTTAATTTCCCTAATATCCTCTACGCTGTTGGCACGAATTCCTGAAGCTCCGCCTAAAAAAGCTGCATATGCCATTCTCCCCATAATAAATGGACTATGAAGCGGTTCATCCGGCAAGGCTTGGCAGGAAACGACCAGCTTTCTTCTTATCCTATCAAGTACATTTCTATTTGTATTCATTGGACTCCACTCCGCTGCTGTTTTTATTTACTCACTGACTGCCGCTGCCATCTAGGCAAAATCAACATATCATAATACCCTCATTTTGTAAATTAATTTCACCACTATTTAATTTATGAAAATTATTTTCGCCTAAGCATCAATAAAAAGGCCCGATAAGCTCTAAAGAGCCAATCGGGCCTCGCCTATACATGAATTAAAAGCAAATCCTAAATCTTCTTAACAAATTCCGACTTCAATTTCATAGCGCCAAAGCTATCGATTTTGCAATCAATATCATGATCGCCTTCAATTAAGCGGATGTTTTTTACTTTTGTGCCTATTTTGATAACGAGCGAGCTGCCTTTAACTTTAAGGTCTTTAATGACCGTTACAGAATCACCATCGTTCAGCACATTTCCATTCGCATCTTTAATTATTCTTTTATCTTCATCGTTATCGGATTCTGATTGTAAGCTCCACTCATGACTGCATTCTGGACAGATTAGCAGACTGCCATCCTCATATGTGTATTCAGAATTACATTCCGGGCAATTTGGCAAACTAGACATAAGTTCATGTCCCCCATTCCTTATTATACATTCAAGTTCTCCTTGAAGTTGCCTTACAAGTATAGGGGATATTGTCCAATCAATCCACTGCCTCTGTCTATTTCTGAAGCATTATTCTTTAATAAACTCCTTCGTACTGCGAACCGTATCGATCGGACGGACTAATTTCTCGATTTCTTCACGCTTAGGCTCTAGGAAAGGAGGCAACGATAATTTTTCACCAAGCGTCTCATAAGGCTCATCACCCATAAACCCTGGACCATCTGTTGCAAATTCGAATAAAATTTGCGGAGCCACTCTAGCGTACAACGATTCGAAAAAGTGACGGTTTACATAGCCGGAAGACGGCAATCTGAAGCTCTCTAGGCGCTCGATCCATTCATTTAATACGCCGCGGTCTTCTACACGGAATGCCACGTGGTGAACGGTGCCGAAGCCTTGATGCGCTTGTGGAAGCACAGCATTGTATTCCACAATAACTTGTGCTCCGTTTCCGCCTTCACCAACCTCAAATAGATGGAATGAGCCGTCTTGGTCAATTTCTTTAAACAACAGCACTTTCTCCAGCATCGTTTTGAAGTTCTCGAAATTAGAAATACGAATGAAGATTGGTCCTAGACCCGTAATCGCGTGCTCTAATGGGATTGGTCCTTTTTCCCAAGGCACCCCTGAAGCTACCCCTTTATTATTTTCATCCGAAATCAATTGATACTGTTGGTCATCAAAGTCAACGAACGAAAGTGACTTCTTGCCAAACATCTCTTGAATGCCGGTATGCTTCACATCTAGACGGTTGAATCGCTCTACCCAGTATTGCAAAGCCGCATCATTCGGAATTCGGAATGAAGTTTTTGAAATTTCATTCGTTCCATGCACGCCCTTCGGAATATGTGGAAAATCGAAAAATGTCATGTCAGTTCCTGCGTTGCCTTTATCATCTGCAAAAAACAAATGATACGTTTGAATATCGTCTTGGTTCACCGTTTTTTTCACTAATCGCATGCCTAACACGTTTGTAAAAAAGTCATAGTTGCGCTCTGCACTGCTTGTAATTGCCGTAACGTGATGGATACCTTTTAATTGATTCATTATATATTCCTCCATTCAATTTTAGCTTTCCCGTGGTTCATGAATACAAATCATCTTCTAAAAACAATCTTTAATTTAATTATCTTTAATTTAAGATAAATATAACAGGTTTACTTTTCGATGTCAACAAGCCGCCATCTTACCTAAACAAAAAAACAATAAGCCTCGTCCTAATGACTGCGCTCATTGCTTTGTGTTTGTCGATCTATTTATTTAAAGAACACTTTTTCTACATTGTATTTCGCTCTGAATTTGTTTATAAGGTATGTTTCGTAAATCTCGCGATCAACCGAATCCTCATTAACATAAACCTCAATTTTAGTAACCTCATTGCGATGATTTTTCATGACGGATACGGAATCCTCAAAATGTTTTTTGATACGGGGTCTTAGCTTCCGTGCCTTGCCGACAAACAGCAGCTCGTCCTTATCGTTGTAAAACATAAAGAAACCGCCATGCTCCCTCGTAATCAGGTGAAAATCAGTAAAGCCATAAATATTGCTCAGCTGTGGATTAACCTGCTTCGTTATGGTTACGTCCGGCGCCGGAATCGTTATGTTGATCATAATGGTTCACTTCCTTCTTAACGTATAGGTCTATATACTATCATAAAACGACAAATGAAAACCATTAGCAATGCAAATTAGAGGCGAATGAGCCGGTATATAGGGCAGCATTGCGTTTACAGGATCATTTCCTCCATAATGGTGGTAATTAGTGAGCTTCAACAATATGAATCATAATGCCCCTATGACAGTGGAATGACAAGGGCTAAAGAGGAGAAATCCAATATGGTGAAACAGCCCTTAATACTCATCGTTGAGGATGAGCCTCGCATGCGGGAGCTTGTTGCAGATTACTTGGAAGAAGAGGGCTACCACATCATACAAGCAGCAAATGGCTATGAAGCGTTAGAGCATGCTCGCCATACGCCGCCTGATCTCGTTGTGCTTGATATTATGATGCCCGGTATAGATGGTTTTGAAGTATGCAAGCAGCTTCGCAGTCACTCCCAGACTATAATTGTTATGCTAACGGCTAGGTCAGAGGAAGAAGATAAGTTATATGGCTACGAATTGGGTGCAGACGATTATGTAACTAAGCCATTTAGCCCCAAAGTATTGATCGCGAAAATTAAAGCCTTATTAAGCCGATGGCATGTTCATGATGGGGTCGCAGAGCTGAAGAAGCATCATGATTTGGAAATTAATGAGCAAGCCCATGAAGTTTATCTTTACGGCAAGCTTCTCGAATTGTCGCCAAAAGAATACGAACTGCTGCTGTTCTTCTACCAGCATCCAAATATCGTATTAACAAGAGATACTCTTCTTGATCGCTTATGGGGGATCGATTATTTCGGCGATGCCCGTACAGTCGATACGCAGATTAAACGTCTACGCAAAAAACTAGGAGACAAGGCTGATTACATCCAAACCGTGCGCAACAATGGTTATAAATTTCAAAACAAAACATGAGGTATTTATGAAGAGAGAGCGATTGGATTTCAAAATATTTTGGGTGACCTTGGTCGCTTTGATGTTATTTATCATCTTATGGATGGTGCTCCAGACTAAATTTTTCGGAACGTTTTATAGCGAGCAGAAGTCGAATGAGCTATCTCAGCAGATGGAAAGCATTTATCATAAGTATGCATCCGGTGTTTACGATCTAAACGTCAAGCCAGAAGAGGTCGTCAGCTTCGAACAACGCTTTTACGGTGTAACAGCCACGTTGTACAAGCAAGGAAATAAAATCGACGTGTATGCTGGGGGCTACAAAGCCATTCCTGCTATACCTGTGACGCCTTCCATCATCCTTAATAATGATTACGATCTATCGATTCAACTCGATCCCGAGCCTTACGTCCAGCCTCCGCTGGATGATAAGAACATTAGAAGCCAACCCCTCGTACCTGCAGCTTATGTTAATCCCTACAGTAATCGGCTGTCAGACGCCATGAGCATTTGGCTGCAAAATAACAACCGATTCAGCACACTATCCCAAATAGGACATGTGAGCGTAACGAAAATATCATCCTTTAATGCTGATAACGAAAACATGCTACTTGCCGCAGTGAAGCTGCCGAACACAGTGAACCATAGAGGTGGAGATGCGTATTTGATTGCGCTAGCTACACTCCAGCCCGTCGGCGATGCTGTTCAAGTTATGAGCCGATTTTATATGTATTTTTACGCGCTTGCTGCCATCCCTATTTTACTTTTCGCTTATTTCCTTTCACGCACCATTACATTGCCGCTGATGCAGCTGAACAAAGTAGCAAAGCGTCTGGCTAAGCTCGATTTCACAGCATTCGTACGTATGAACCGGAAGGATGAAATCGGCCAGCTCGCGGGAACGATGAATAGCCTTGCCCTTAATCTGCAGCAAACGATGGCCGAATTGCAGGAAGCGAATATGAAATTACTTGATGATATCGAGAAAGAAAAGCAGCTAGAACGCATGCGCAGGCAATTCGTAGCAAGCGTATCACATGAATTAAAAACACCGGTCAGTCTAATCCAAGGTTATGCAGAAGCGCTCCAAGACAATGTAGCAAACGGACTGAAACGCGATAAATATACGGCCGTGATTATCGAGGAATCGGAGCGGATGGCCCGTCTTGTCGCCGATTTGCTGGATCTATCCCAACTAGAGAGCGGCCGGTTTGCACTGCAATGGTCAACGGTCCCGCTTTATGAAACGGTCCAATCGGTACTAACGAAAATGGCTCCACTCTTGCATGAGAAATCCATTCGTCCTCAGCTGATTGGACTAGATGCTGAAGAACAATGGGTGCGATCAGATCGGCAGCGGCTGGAGCAAGTGCTGATCAACCTGCTTGGTAACGCTATACGCCATACCCCCGTTCAAGGACGTCTTGAAATACGTATAAAGACCGAAAAGTCATCCGTACGGGTAGCGCTTAAAAATGAGGGCACACCTATTCCCGAAGAGGATCTGCCTTATATTTGGGACACTTTCTATAGAGCCGACCATTCAGGCAGCCGTGAGCTTGGAGGAACCGGCATCGGCTTGTCAATCGTAAAAGCGATTTTACAACGACATGAAAGTGAGTACGGCGTGTTTAATGAAGAGGATGGTGTAACGTTTTATTTGACCCTTCCTCTTCTAGATCATAATTAAATCAGGTCAATTAGCTGTAAATATAAAAAAACAGTCTAAACCCCTATCATTCAGGAGTATAGGCTGTTTTCGTTTGCAACACGATATTGCCTTTTAACATCACTAAGTATTACTTTGTAATCCTTTATTTCCGAAGAGCATCCGCCGGCTCAGCAGCAATTAGTTTCTGACTAACAATCGTACTCATTAAAAGAATAATGATAAATGTTGAAATGACAGTAATCGCAATTTGCAGGGCTTGTATGATCATTCCGCCCCCTAGCAAAAGACTATATACATAACTGATGACGAAGAACATTCCGAGACTGAGAATCGTTGATGTACTAGCTAAAAGGATGTTTTCAGCTGCTAATATCCCCCTGATCCATCCCTTGTTGTAGCCGAGAGCTGCTAAAATTCCGATCTCACGGTATCTAGCGTTTGTTTGTTTAGCAAGCAGTACAATGCTAATAAAAAGTGCGATGGATAAAATAAGAATGGACACAGCAAGAAAAAGCTTCTTTACGCTGTTAAAGGTTTTCTCCAGAGCAGCGACTTGCTCCACAGCCGTTTTGGTCGTTATGTTTTGTTTTTCCAAACCCTCTGTTACCGGCACAATATCCGAAAAGCTTGTCACATCATAAGAAACTGAGAATGGCTTCTCTCCTCTCTCATGCTCATAAAGTGATTGCTCCACATCGGAGCTGATGAAAAAATCATCATAACCTGCGTTATAGATACCGCTGATTGTGAGAGGGAAACTGTGTCCGTTATATTTTAGCGTTATTTTTTGGCCAATGAGCTCACGAATATTATCGGTAAGTTTTCTCCCTACACTTGGCGTAATTGAAATCTCGTTCTCCCCATATCTCGGCATTATGCCATATGACATATTTTCAGTGGCTCTTGGCATGGGTATTTTCTCTTTAAAGCTAACGATCCCTACACTTAGGGTAAGTTCTACGTCCTTGAGTACGTATTGATAATAGACATTTTCAATTCTATAATCCTGGCTTAGTAGTTTGAATGGATCTTGTTTCTCATTTAACGCGATGTATCCATTATTGAACGCGGTGTTTTTATCTTTAAAATCAGTAATAGACTGACTCATGATGTTGCTGGATGAGAGTGAGACAACAAACAGCGCAATTCCTATTGCAATGACCAAGCTAACTGCCATATAACGAAATAGTCGCACTCTAAAATTTTTAAAAGCACGTTTCCAAATGGATACCTGGGTACGGTTACTCGTATGCTTTGCTTTGATTTGCTTTTGGACTATCGTTTGTTCTGCTGATGTTACTTGAGATGAAATAACATATATCTTCCCATTTTCAATAGACAAAACTTCATCAGCCCACGAACATATCTTTTTATCATGGGTAATGACAACGACCAGCCGATCCCTTGCCACTTCCTTTAAGATATCCATGATTTGATTAGCTAACTCACGATCAAGTGCTCCAGTAGGCTCATCTGCGAATAATATTTGTGGATCATTCACAAGTGCTCTCGCAATCGCTACGCGTTGCTTTTGCCCCCCTGATAGATTTTCCACTTTTTCTTCTGCCTTCGTTTCGATGCCTAACTCTTTGATTAATGCAAATACCTTATCACGGTTTTCTTGCGCTGAATTCCCATTCAACTCAGCTGCGAGTAAAATATTTTCCATAACCGTATAGCCGCTTATTAAATTGTAACTTTGAAAAATAAACCCAATATGGTTTTGTCGGAATTGGCAAAGCTCTACTGGTGTCATTTCTGTAATTTTCTCATCGCATACCGTAATGTTTCCTTTGTAATTCATATCGAACCCTGCGAGCAGGTTCAATAATGTACTTTTCCCACTGCCTGATGCGCCAAGAATACAGGTAATCCCTCTATTCCGAAACGTATATCCTATACGGTTTAAAATAGTTTGGTCACCATATTTTTTTGTTACCTCTTCTAAAATAATCATGCTCTGTCACCTGACTTCAACGATTTAAATGTATTGACAGTCCCAATCACCATCGTTGTTATCAAGCCGCAAAACAAAGCAATGAGGATAATCAGGCCCGCCTCTATAGCATATGATTTGGCTTCCAAAACACCCGGCGAGCCAGTAATTGAATTCATAGCCATGTTGATGAGTGGAGAGGCCAACACAAATAATACAAATGCCGCTAAGCTAACAAACATGTATTCCACGAACGTCATTTTTGTTAGATCGCTATTCCTATAGCCGTTTATTTTGAAAATCGCATATTCTCTTTTACGCATAGCTGCTGTCATAAACGAAATGGCAAGCGAAACGATTAAAGACAGAATGCTAATGACAATGACAGCTGAGCCTGACTGCTCTTTCGCCTGAGCATTTAATCGAACCATATCTTCGACCAGTTCAAATCTGCCATTCGGCACAATTCCCATCGCCAGCAGCTCGTCTTTCAATGAAATCATGTCCTCGGCGCTATTTGCTCTCATCGAGAAATTAGACGTTTTGGATTTCATGTTCGCCTGTTCGCGCAGTTCAATAACCGATGATTTACTGAAAAAGAATGAGTCGTTTACTGGATACTCCTTAATCTCACCGTTAAACTCTACCACAGCTGTGGTATCCGCTACACCAACAATTTTGACAGTCGTACCAACTGGCTTTTCAACTGGCTCACCGGAATCCCAATTAAAAAGCGTCCCACGGAGGTCAATCGTTTTGCCGATGAGATCATTATTGGAAACGCCTAAAACATCTGCCAAGCTGTTTGAGACAACCACTTCATTATGATCACCCGTAGGCATTTTACCAGATATTAGCTTTTTGAATACAGGGACATTGTTTGAGCCCTCAATCTTGTGCTCCTTGCCATCTAAGACTACCGTAATATTATTCACTGCCTGGGCAAATACCACGTGCTTCACACGTTCATCATTTAAGTATTTTTCATAAAGGCCTGCAATGTCCTGATCCACATCGACATTTGGCTTTTGCTCTTGATCAGATTCGCTTGAACTGCCTGCGCTTATAAATTTAGATGCAATCTCAATATCAAAAAGGCCCTCGCCAATCGCAGCGTACAATTCATCAAAGCTGTTTTTACTCGTGTTTTGTATACGGCCTGTTGTATTCATTAATAGAAAGCTTGTCGATACCAATATGGCAATCACCAACACCGCGTATCTGCTTATTTTACTCTTTATATTGGTCATTGAGATTGACATGGTCCGCTTCACAGATAATGCGGGTTTTGCTGTCATCGGAGATGGTTTTGGCTTAGCTTGTTCGACTTTGGTTTCCGACACGAGCTCACCTTTATCAAACTCAAAAACACTGCTCTTATCGTCAAGCATCGAGCTATCATGCGTGACGATAATGACTGTACGCGTTTTGGCGATTTGCTTCAATATATTAATAATTACACTGGCTGATTTCGGGTCAAGCGCGGCTGTGGGCTCATCAGCAATAAGGACCTCAGGATTTTTCATAAGCTCTCTTGCTATAGCCACCCGCTGCTTTTGACCGCCAGATAGATTTCTGACCTTCTGCTTTGCGAGTTCATTAATTTTAAGCTGCTTCATGAGCTGAGTTATTCGTTCACCTGAAATGGTATCTTTTAAATAGAGAGGCATTTTTATGTTATCCAATACCGATAAATCGTCGATCAAATTAAATTCCTGCCATACGATCCCGATTTTTTTATTGTGATACTCACTCTTATCCTTTTGGCTGAGCGTTTTTAGATTTTGCTTTTTGTAATAAGCCTCACCTTTAAAATCCTGGTCCAAGCCTGCTAATATTTTGAGGAGGGTTGTTTTCCCGCTTCCTGATGCACCTACGATAAAGTTAAGCCCACCCTTGATTTCAAGAGATATATTTTTAAGTGCATATTCCTGGCCGAATAATCTGGATACATTATGAATTTCATACATGTTTATTTCTCCTATCTTTCCTTTATTATTGATGGCGGTTTCTATACTATAAGGGGTCAATGTGTCATTCAGGTGGCGGTGCGGCAATATATAGGATGAGATATGCAGCCCAATACAAATTTTGTTTGATGCATAGAAACAATAAAAAGAGCGTCAGCAAATAATCTATGTTTCACCATAGGTTACTTGCTGACGCTCAATTGTTTATAACGACTTATTTATTATCGATTACATAAATGAATTGCACGAGGTTATCGTTCACTTTGTAGGCCATAATCAGCATGTAGTATTCCTTGTCCTCATACGTGCAGGGTTTACAGTGATAAATATAGTCAATAGCCCAATCGCATACTACTTTCTTTACGTATAGTTATTAGGTGAATACCTATATTAAGGAGGCAACACTTATGTTCTATTCGATTCCTTGGATATCAGATCCACGGCATCAACCCTCTTTCTTTGCAAGAAATGCTGCTTATCCAGGTACTTATCCTTATAACCCATACACATGGCAGACGAATTATATCCCCTATAGGCAAACGCCTACTCCATTTTTTAGAATGAAATGGGGTAACGTACAAAGTAATACATGTATAAGTAAAGCCGAAGTAGAATTAAACCAAACTTTCCGAACGCTCTGGGAGCAACACGTCGCTTGGACGAGGATGCTCATTATTAGTATTGCGGAAGGCTTGCCTGATGAAGCGTTAGTTACCGAGCGTCTCCTCCGTAATCCCACAGACATGGCCTCCGTTTTTAAATATTATTACGGAGATACGGTAGCTTCTCAGTTTGACCGTTTAATGAGAGAACATCTTGTTTTGGCTGCACAGCTCGTTAAAGCTGCGAAGGCTGGCAATAATCAAGCAGCTGCGGAAGCAGAAAAGAAATGGTATGCCAATGCAGATGAAATCGCTGGCTTTATGAACAGTATCAACCCCAATTGGCCGAAGTCAGCCTTGGAGAACATGCTGCATGAGCATCTTCGCATGACCAAAGATGAAGCCGTATTTCGATTATCCAAAAATTATGAATCTGACATCGAAGCCTTTGATCAAATTGAGAAACAAGCACTGGATATGGCGGATGCATTTACAGCTGGCATCGTCACACAATTCCCCCATGCATTTCAATAACTAACGGAATGTGAATATAAGCCGGCTTATTTGTTGTTAAAAATGAGAGAGCACCCGCTTGGGTGCCTTTTCACTTTAAACAAATAAGTTCTTCCACCACAGATAACGAACTTCACATTTTTATTTTAAAAGTACACGCGGACGCAGCATCCGCTCCACAATACGAAGCATTTGTTTGCTTGTTAAAAAACGAGATGCTTGAGCTGTTATGAAGTTTTTGATCCCAGCAACAGCATAAGGCCGACCAGCCTCTAATGAGCGAAGCGCCACTTGTACAACATGTTCTGGCGTATCGCGCTTTCCGACAGATGCCTCTTCTGCTCCTACAACGCTGAAGAATGGGGTTTCCGTTGAACCTGGACATAAAGCAAGAAATTGGACACCGCGTTTGCGGTTTTCTTCCCAAAGCGCCTGTGTAAACGACAGTACAAAAGATTTGGTCGCTCCATACACCGCCATATACGGATCCGGTTGAAATGCTGCAGTAGAAGCTACATTAATGACGATACCGCTCCGTTTTTTAAGCATATCCGGTAAAAACAAATGAGTAAGATCCACAACTGCAACTACGTTGAGCATCACTTCTTCATGTACTCGGCCACTAGGCAACTGATCAAACCATCCATGGCTAGCAAATCCCGCATTATTAATTAATATATCTATGCTAAGTCCACGTTTTAGGCATTCTTGATATAGCTTCGCGGGCGAGCCTTCTTTGGATAGGTCTGAGACGATAACCTCCGTTTGAATGCCATGTTTCTTGCTTAGTTTCTCAGCTAATGCAACGAGCTTAGATTCCGAGCGTGCGGTTAAGATCAAATGGCTTCCTTTAGCAGCCAATTCATGAGCAAACGCTTCTCCTATACCCGAAGAAGCACCTGTAACCAGTGCCCACTTGTTTTGTACTTGTATCATTGTCTCAACCCTCTCAGATATTAAGTTTTCATATAGAAACATTGTTTCCTAATGAAACCATTGTATTTAATTACCCGCTTAATGTCAACTTACTGATCAAAAGTCATGATTGTTGTTAACGCGACACCCATTTTAGTTGGTGTTATGTAATTAAAAATAGTAAAATGAATGTCAGGAAACATCGTATCTCGAAAAAATTAAAGGTCTGAGGGTGAAGTTAGATGAACAATCCTTCCGATATGCCTTTCACAGATAACCGTACTGTTAAAACCTATCAGGAAACGAGACTGCAGCATACCGAGAATTTAAGACAAAACGTTGTAGAGGCAGCTGCAAGTATTTTGCAGGAACATGGCCCAGAGGCGGTTACGGTTCGGCGAGTTGCTGAGAAAATGGAATGTTCCACTAAAATCATTTACAACTTATTTAATAACAAAGAAGGTTTAGCTAAGCAATTATTTTTGGAAGGCTGCAAGCTGTTAGCCAAGTCCTTTGACTCGGTGCCAAAACAAGCAGACCTAGAGAAATATCTTCGTGACTTGAGTGAAGCTTATTGGAGTTTTGGACAATCCTATACAAGCTACTATATGTTGATGTTTGGCGGAGCTTTTAGCGAATTCAAACCGGAAGAGGAAAGTTTAAAAGCGACGATAACTGCTTTGCAACAAGTTATAAACACGATCGCTGAGGCAATAGAGCTAGAACTGATAGCCGAAAAAGACCCGATACTTGTTGTTCATGTGGTTTGGGCTTCATTACACGGAGTCATCCACCTTTACTTAGGTGGTCATATTCAAAGTGAAGCGATGGCGAAAACATTATATGACAGGACGGTGTCCAATTTAATTCAGACGTTCTTTCGGCACGCTAGTTGATTAAAATAATACCTTTCTCTATTTAAGGCTAGACAAAAAGTAAGGGCACCCACGCTTGGGTGCCCTTACTTTTTTTATTTATCTCGCAGTAGCCCCGCCATCGAGAATGAATTCTGCCCCCGTTGAGAAAGATGATTCATCGGATGCTAGAAAAACAACTAAATTCGCGACTTCCTCTACCGTACCAAAACGTCCTAATGGCGCCACAATTTCGGCTAATTCAGACTCAGGTATTTTAGCTGTGTTAACAGCGTAGGCTCCCATCGCCGTATTAATGTAGGCCGGATGAATCGAATTGACGCGGACATTAGCCGGAGCGTACTCAACGGCAGCATCCTTGGTCATAATTCGTACAGCGCCCTTGCTGGCACCATATGCAATATGACCTGCAGCCCCTTTTAGACCTGCAACGGAGGAGGCATTGATGACCGACCCGCCGCCTTTCTTCGCCATAAGCGGCATAACATGCTTCATCCCAAGAAATACGCTGGTGACATTGATGCTCATCATGCGATTAAACTCATCCAACGTCGTTTCTGCGAGAGGCTTAATGAAATAGATTCCCGCATTATTAAATAAAATATCAATTTGTCCATATGCGGATAAGGATGCGTCAACGACCTGCGTCCAGCTATCCTCATGACTGACATCATGGTGTAAAGCTAACGCTTCACCGCCGAACTGTTGAATCTCGTCCGCTGTTTTTTTAACATTTTCAAGATTGATATCCGTTACGACAACTTTGGCTCCCTCTTTAGCAAACCTAAGCGCTGTTGTTTTTCCTATACCTGTACCTGCACCTGTAATAACAGCAATTTTGCCTTGTAATCTCATCGTTGATCCTTCCTTTCGGATTTGTCTTCCTTACGAGATCCTAGTTACTGAAATGCAAATTAGACCGCTGTGTAGCCGCCATCAACAAGCAGGCTGGCACCTGTTATAAATGAAGCATCATCGCTGGCAAGGAACAAAACGGCTTTACCGACTTCTTCAGGTTTGCCAAGGCGTTTCATCGGATGCAAATCGATAAGATGCTGCGTAATCGCTTCATTCCGTCCTGCGATAAGCGGTGTATCAATGTATCCTGGGCATATTGCATTGACTCGAATGCCTTTAGTTGCATAGTCCGCACTCAGCGACTGTGTCAAAAGCTTAACGCCGCCTTTCGCAGAAGCATACGCAGTAACATTTGCTTTGCCAACGTGGCTATGGATGGAGCCGCAATTTACGATGGAACCGCCTGTGCCTTGTGCAAGCATTTGCTTGATTGCATATTTATCACAGAGAAATACGCCTGTTAGATTGATATCAATGGTTCTATTCCAGGCATCTAAGCTTAATAGATCAGCAGGCCCGTCCTTAGCTATACCTGCGTTTGCAAACAGAACATCCAGCTTGCCATATTTGTTCACCGTCTGGGATACCATATGAATGACGTCGTCCTCGTTGGACACGTCCGTTTTTACAAACAAGGTATCAAAGCCTTCTGTATTCAACTGATCGGAAACGCCCTGCCCATGATCAGAAAAATCCGCAATGACCACTTTCGCCCCTTCTTCGGCAAATAAGCGGACGGTTACTTCGCCAATACCGCTTGCACCGCCTGTAACAATAACAACTTTATCTTGGAATCTCATGTTATCAACACTCCTTCTTATGATTCGAGCCCATAAACGGTCTCGATTACGTTGTCCACAATCCGCCAATCTCACTCTTACTTTATAAGTACAAGTTTCTGTACCTTGATTTCATCTTATCATTGATATAAGTTAAGATAAATTTAAACAAATTGAATAATACTTAAGAAAAACTAAAACAAAGGAGATAGGTCATTCATGAATATCGAAAAGCTGGAGTATCTTGTTGAAGTTGTAAAAACGGGGTCAATCTCGGCTGCCGCTCAAAATCTTCATGTCACCGTATCGGCTATTAGCCAAGCGATTTCAAGTCTAGAATCGGAATGGGGGGTTGTTATCCTCAAGCGATCTCGGTCAGGAGCAGTACCAACAGCCGAAGGAATTGTCATTATAAAGAAGGTGTATGAAGTTCTGAACAAGTACAAAGAGCTAGTCGAGACCACGCAGGGCTATTCTAATTCTGTACAAGGCCATTTGCGATTCGCCACCATTCCCGGCCATGCTTTTCTGATTGAGAATGCCGTCATGGATTTTAAAAAGGATTATCCGCAAATACGAATGGAAATTTTCGAGAAGGGCTCTCAGGAAATTATTGACGACATTCTGCATAATCGAGCCGACTTGGGTTTTATTATTTTGTTTGAGAATCGCCTTGTTGAAAATATCGGACTGTCCATTGAACGCTTGATGAGTGTAAAGATGGTTGCTGCAGTAAGCACACAGTCTCCATTGGCGCTTAACAAAACGATTACACCAGAGGAAATTATGCAGCAAACGATCGTCTTGTATAATGATGATTATGTAAAATGGTTTATGGATGACTTTCAAGCCAAATATGGCGCTGTGGATATTTTGTTTACGACAAACAACCCGAATTCGATTGGCAGGGCACTCCTAAATCATCATGCCGTCACTATTGGCCTTGATTACTCTTTTGTGAGTGATTTGTCCATTATTCGGGATCAATCGGTCATTTTGGAGCTTGATTTAACAGGCCAAGGTGCTGTTTATTTAGGCCTTATTCAGCCTGAAGGACATCACTCTACCCCGATCTCAAAGAGCTTTATTACCCGGCTTAAACATGATCTAGCGGATGTAAAAGCTAATTTTGAGTCGTAAACAACTCCCGCAAATAAGGGCTCATGAACAAATCATGAGGGTCCATTTGCTTTCTTATTTTGGCAAATTCCTGCCACATCGGATAGCGCTTAATTAAATTGGCAGCTTTGAGCGTATGCATTTTACCCCAGTGGGGTCTGCCTTCATATCGAAGAAAGATTTGCTCCATCACTTCAAAATAACGTTTGTACGGCATGCCTTTATACATATGGACTGCTATATAGGCAGAATCGCGGCCATAAGCGGGACTAAGCCAGATCTCATCAGCCGCCACGTAACGGCACTCAATAGGGAAATGAACATGGAATCGCTCACGTTCCATTGCCTCTCGCATTTCACGTATGACCGACGTCATGGCTTCTTTCGGCAAGCTGTATTCCATTTCATAAAAACGGACGGTTCTTTCTGTCGCAAATATGCGATGGCTATAATTCGCTTTCGTCGCAACGGGTACACTTGATGCACTTAACCTGCTTATGGCAGCACTTGCTGTGGGGATCATCTTACAAAGCCCTGATAGTAAGCCAAACAATGTGTTTTCAATTAGCTTTTCGTTTACATATTCAATCCATTTGTTCGTAGGAATGGGCGCATCCGTCTCATTCATCAGTTTGACCTGACAAGTCTCCGCATATGGAAACCAAAAAAACTCAAAATGCCGGTTGTCCTCTACAAACTTCGGCAATTGCGTCAAGCAGTCCGTCAAAGCCATACGTTTGCTCTCATAGGACAGTACATAAGAGCTCTTTAAACGGAGCTTTACCTGAACAATAATGCCTAATGTTCCTAATGAAACCTGCAATGCTCGAAATACAGCCGGATGTGACTGCAGCGTATATTCCATCACTTCTCCTAAGCCGTTTACGACCGTTATGCCAGTCACCTGTGTAGCTATACTTCCTAAGCGCAGCCCTGATCCATGAGTTCCTGTACTAATCGCACCTGCAATCGACTGAACATCTATATCGCCTAGATTTTCCTGCGCTAGTCCCTCTTCATGCAACAGCTCGCCTAACCGCTTCAGCTTCGTTCCTGCCCAGACGACAGCCGTCTGCTCGTCAGCATTTACACTCACCACTCCTTGCAGCTCGTCAAGCGATACAAGCACCTGATCAGAAGCAGCAACCGCCGTAAAAGAGTGCGCTGACCCTACAACGCGCAAATACTTGCCTTTATTCAAACACTCATGACGAACGATTGCCACTACTTCATCTATCGTCTTCGGATGCCGAATAAGCTCAGGAGCGGCAGTGACTGACCCCGACCAATTTGTCCAGCTTTTCCGATTCGCTTTCATAGGAAACATTCCCCTTCTCCGCGGTAGGTTAAGTACTCGTCAACAATGCCTTCCCCAGTTATCGCATACAGCTTCGGAAACCGTTCACATAATTCCCCAGCCTTCGCATGCCGGAAAAAGATTGGATCTCCCAGCTCGAGAGCCAAACCGCTTGGACAACGAAGCGGCGTCTGCACCTCACCCGCGCCTTCTAACGAAATCAACGTTAAGCCTTCAGGCAAATGCGGCTGCGGCGCTTTTTCCGCGCTAACAGCACCTGAAGCGGTGTAACCCCCGCCCAAGCAGGTTACCATATCTAATCTAGGCTTCCGCACGACTTCCACCGCATATCCAGCAGCAGGAAAATACTGAAAATCAGCATAATGATCGAACAGCGTAGGACAATAAAAACCAGAGCCTACGGTGATTTCCGTTACTCCCTGCTCCAATTTGGAGCTGCTTATACTCCCAGTACCTCCAGCGTTTACAAAGCGCAGTTCCCCGCCTAACGCGTGAATACCTTGCAGCACTTCCTCACGCCTTTCAGCTACTTCTCGAATTGAACGCCGCTTCAGCTGGCGGATGAATGAATTTTTTAACCACTGTCCCAAGACTTGATCCCCTACTCCAGCAATTTGCGCCTCGTAGCCCATTACACCATCCAGCCTTACCCATTTGGATTGCATAATCCGTTCGGCAATCGGCTTAGCCAGTGGCCATGAGGTTACCGGTGATCTCCATATGCCAAAATGCAGTCCTGGATAGTTTGCAGACATATCGATATCCAAACAAAGCGCTGCCTGTACGCCAGTGGCCGCTGCAAGCCGCTCGATATGCTCCACATGCTGAATGGAATCAACCATAAATACAACCGTTCGGCCACTAGCTGCAGCTTCTAACAGAATTGAAATTTCGCCCGGCTCCCAAGCGGGATAACCAAGCAGCAAATCATCAAAGCCATGCCTCAGCAGAAAAGCCGCCTCTCTTGCCGTATAACACATGATACCTTGATACACTTTGTCTGAATGAAGAATACGTCGAAGAACCTCCACAGACCTTATTGATTTACTTGCGACACGAATTTTCTTGTCACCCGCCGCAGCCGCTATGGCTCTGCTATTCGCATCCAATAAATCAAGATTTACATAAGCAAAAGGCTTCGCTGTCTGCGCAAAAATCCTTTTATATTGCTCATAGTGAGGGAGCTCGATAGGCCATTCTCCATTCTGTTTACGCATGTTTATTTTTACATTATATTCCTCATTTCTAATTGAAATCCTTTTTATTTGCTGGCGCTTAGCTTGCCGGGAATGTGAGCAGCCTTGCGTTTGCCGCAAATCCGATTACAAAAAAAAGAGCTGTCCTTCTCCCGCCAGCGGCGTTTGAAAGACAGCTCTTTGTTGTATATTCGAAAATGATCTTACGCTTTGTTGGATGAACCAAACTCACGCATTTTGCCCATAACGGTTTGTTTGATTCCTTCGCGACCTGGAGCAAGGAATTTACGCGGATCGAAAGCTTCGGAATCTGCGCTCAACACTTCACGAACGATTTTTGTGAATGTGATTTGGTTTTCTGTATTTACGTTGATTTTCGCTGTTCCTAGCGAAATGGATCTTTTGATGTGCTCAGTTGGGATACCTGTGCCGCCATGCAATACTAGTGGCAATTTGATTGTTTGGCAAATTTCTTCCATTTCTTTGAAGCCTAGGTTTGGTTCACCTTTGTAAGGACCGTGAACGGAACCAAGTGCAGGAGCAAGGCAGTCAATACCAGTACGTTGTACTAGCTCGAAGCACTCCTTAGGATCTGCATAAATAACGCCTTCAGCTATTACATCGTCTTCTTGTCCGCCAACTGTACCTAGCTCAGCTTCAACAGAAACGCCGCGCTCGTGCGCGTATGCAACAACCTCTTGAGTCGTTTTTACGTTTTCTTCAAATGGTGAGTGTGAAGCATCGATCATAACGGATGTAAATCCAGCATCGATCGCAGCTTTACATTTTTCAAAGCTAGAACCGTGATCCAAGTGGATCGCAACAGGAACTGTAATTTTCATTTCTTCAATTAGTGATTTCACGATTGCAGTTACAACTGTGAAACCTCCCATGTAACGAGCTGCGCCTTCAGAAACGCCAAGGATAACCGGGGATTGCTCTTCTTGAGCAGCGCCTAGAATGGCTTGTGTCCACTCCAAGTTGTTGATGTTGTATTGACCAACTGCATAGCCTTCTTTTAACGCTTTGTTCAACATTTCTTTCATTGATACCAATGCCATATTAAAATCCTCCTTAGAGTTTAACTAACTATTTTTAATCATGTAAATGCCTGATTATATTGTGAGAATAATCACTAATGAATAGTCAGGACCATTAACATTCTGAATACCTAGTACTTCTTTATCAATCACCCAACTATTGTACATCTTTATCCTTTAATAAATCAACTTATTTTGCCCCTAAATAACGAACACTTCCCAGCTGCAATCGCTTACACATAGGTTTTTCATCATTTTTTTCTCGAAAATAATATAGTGAAGCAATAAAGTAAATTTTATTCATGATTTACAAGTGCTGATCAACATATCAAGGGATGTTTAGAGTTTGTACAGAGCAGGATGGTATAATTAGGAATGTGCCAATTAGCATATTTTTACAAATTGATGACCACAACCAGGAGGAAAAATCATGCATGTTGATCATCTACACAAAGATTCATTTTTTAGAAGGATTTTATTAGTTGTTACTTCCTTTATTTTGGTACTCTCAGCGGCGCCGATAACGCCTGTGCTGGCGAGCTCCGAGCCGGACTCGCTGCCAATCTATGTCGGCTGGCAAAATTTTAATCATACCGGTCCTACTGCAGTTGTATCTAATGATGCGACCAGAGTGCTGAGCTTCCCGGCTATTCCGGGCCGAAATAACACCGCCACAACAGCGAACGGACGATTAAGAGTAGTGCCGGTTACGAATGATTCAAGCGGCATCGTCGTTCGTACAAATAAAATTAAGCTTGACGGCGGCTTTAGCACTTATTTTGTCATGCATTTGAATGGAAGCACTTCGTTAAATAATTTAAACTTTCCGGGACCCGCTGATGGTCTAACCTTTATTATTCAGGATAATCCGACTCCTGTTCTAGGCGGGGTAGGCGAAGGCGTAGGCTATGCCGGTATTCCAAACTCCGTAGGTGTAGAGTTCGATACGTGGAAAAACCTCGGACCTCATAAGGGGATTCAATACAATGATCCTAATCTCCCTTATAGTCTCTCAAATCGATACCATCCGGCAACCAACCCAACCGGCCCTACTGCCGATCATGTCGCTATTGTAATGAATGGCAACAACCATCATCAACAGGGCAGTGGCGACGTTATTGATAATTTGCAAGGAGCCAACTTCCGTTTGTACGATTACGCCGCAAGCGATGCTTACGTTCATGTTTGGGTTGATTATGACGATAATGGACGTCTAACTACAACTTATGGTCCAAGTGATAATCGAACGAATGCGAATAACAGATCACTGACTCGTAATGTCGGTACATCCCTTATGAACAAAGAGGTATATGTAGGCTTTGGCGCGAGTACAGGGGGAGCCAACTCCCATCATGATATTCTGGCATGGTATTTCAAAAACTCCTACGTTGATGGAGGACTAAAACCCGACGGAAATTACAAGCAAGGACCAAGTGCAGTTACAATCAATAAAGTATTCTCCACAGGTGTTGGAGCACAGAAGGGTATTGATATCAAGGTCAACGGCATTAGCAAAAGTGATAACTTACCTAATGAAAAGGTTGATATTTATGTTAACAATCAATTAGTAGATGGCGAGTACAGTACAAATAGTGAGGGCGTGCTTGTTTATACCTTTGATGATTCGAGTCATCTGCAGGCCGGTAATAACAATATTACTGTGATCACCAGTAACGGAGGCACTTCTGCGAGCAGCTCAGCGATTATGACTGAGGCGCCTGTGGCAAGTAACATTGTGTTGTCCTATACGGCTAATGGCATTGTGACGATTGATGGCGTTCCGAATGGAGTAGCCGTAACCCTATACGACGACAATCATGAAGTCATTGCAACCTCGTCAATTGCAACGAACGGAACGGTTCGCTTGACATTGACCGACGATGGCAAGGATATACTAGCTGGCGCCAGTCAAATTGATATTTCTTATGCAAAAAATGGTGAAGTAGCCAGCAACGTAACAGCAGTATCTCCTATTTTACGGAGCAGTGCGCCTGAAAAAGAGAAAATCACTACGAATGTACCCAAAAACACAGTAACCGTTAAAGACGTCCCACCGGGCTCGACTGTTAAAGTGTATGGTGACGATGACGAGCTCATCGGTACAGCAACTAACAACGGCAATGAAGAAACAGAAGTGGTAGTCACTATTGATCCGCCAACCAAGCTTCAAAAAGGTGACATCATTGAGGTTACAATTACAGAAGAAGACGGCAAGCCAGAAAGCGAACGAGTAACAAGCATAGCGAAGCTGGAGAGCGACCCGTTGGACGAGAAAAAAATCACAACAAACGCAACGAACAATACGGTAACGATTAAAGACGTACCGCCAGGTACAACCATCAACGTATATGACAAGAACGGCGAGGTTATTGGAACAGCTACTAACACTGGCACGGAAGCAGATATCGTAGTTGAAATTAAAGAACCGAATACGCTTGTGGCAGGAGACAACATTAAAGTTACAGTTACAGAGACAGGTAAGCTCGAAAGTGAGCCAGTGTCTAGCGAAGCGAAGCTGGACAGCGTGCTTGACACAAATAACGTTAAAACGAACGCAACAAACAATACCGTAACCGTTAAGGATGTACCGCCGGGTGCAACCATTCTAGTATACGACGAGAACGGTGATGTTATCGGTAAGGCTACAAATACAGGCACATCAAAAACAGCCGTTGTCGTTACTATTGAACCTACAAACGCGCTTGCTGAAGGCGATATTGTAAAAGTTACGATCACAGAAGACGGTCATCTGGAAAGTAAACCGATATCGAGCGAAGCAAAAACGGAAAGCGCGCCGCTTGAGAGTAACAATGTGGAAACAAACGCAACGAAAAACGCAGTAACCGTTAAAGACGTACCACCAGGTGCAACTATCAACGTATATGACAAGAACGGCGATGTTATTGGTACAGTTACAAACACGGATACGTCCATAGCTACCGTTGTAGTTAACATTGAAGCCCCGCATGTACTTGGTGAGGGAGACTTGGTTAAGGTTGCAATTGCAGAAGTTGGAAAGCTGGAAAGCCCATCCACTTCTAGCACAGCAAAAATAGATAGTGGCTCACCGGAAAGTTCAACGATTAAAGCAAGTGTATCGAATGGCAGCGTTAAGGTAGTAGAGGTGCCTGCTGGGGCGACCATTATTGTATACGACGAAAATGGTACAGAGTTGAAACGTGCGGTAAATGCCGGAGAAGAGACGGGAACCGTTGTCATCGGAGGACTTGACCTTGAGCCTGGAACCAAAATTCAAGTGACATTAACGGAAAAAGACAGATATGAAAGCAAGCCCTTACTTATAACGGTCGAATTCACGACAGACGAAGCCATTGATGATGCACTGAGGGCCCTGCAAATCGGTTACCAAGCAAACGATACATGGGAGAGTGTTACGCTTCCTGTACTCATTGTAACAACAGGGGCAAATGAAACGATGATCGATTGGACTTCCAACAAGCCAAGTGCAATTGAAATTTCATTGCCTGAGAATGGATCAATCAAGACACTTGTTCATCGTCATGCAAAGGATGAGAGTGTTATACTCACCGCTTCCGTTTCTAAAAATGGTGTAACGAAAACCCGCACATTCCTGTTAATTGTCAAAGCCGAGAACCTAACAAAGACAACAATCGAGAATTATCGACAAGTCCCTGTTGTTGGCGGCTCAGACAATGAGGTGAGTGAGCCGGTTGGCATTAATCGTGTTATGTTATCAAATGGAGTAAAAATTGACAAAGCCATTTTTGATCCGGCAGCAGCAGCAAGGTTTATTAATGATCTTAGAACAAAAAACGGAGTATCAACTGTACTTGTTGATGAGGTTACAGGAGACGAGCCAGGTGAGATTGCTGTCGAAATTCCTGGACAATCTATAAGACTGTTAAACACCAACCAAAATACGCTAGATATACGTACAGAATATGCAACTATATCCATTGCTGCAAATGTTATTGACCGCATGGCAGATCGTTATCTTGACTTGTTTTTCCGCTTAATTCCTGTTAAAGATGCTGGTCATCAAGCGGAATTAAATACCAGCATTGTGAATGAGACAGTTGTCAGAGCAGCGGCTGGAAGCCGAAATGTTGCAGTGATTGGCTCCTCGTTGGAAATTGAAACAAACTATCGCGATTACACAACAACACTGTTCTTACCATTTGCAAAAAACGGAATCACCGTACCTGCAAGCAACTACGACAGCTTTTTAGATTCGCTGCGAATCTTTGTAGAGCATAGCGATGGAGAAAAAGTGGTAATGAAACCTGCCGTTGTGTACAGCGGTGATACTCCAATTGGGCTAGAGATTGAAATTGACAAGTTTAGCATTTTCTCCGTTATTCAGTTAACAGAACGGTCGACAGGTGAAAGCACCGTCATACCCGCTCAGCCTGTGACGGAGCAAGTGAAGAAGACCACCATCGATCCAAAAGCGGGAACCATTGTTCTTGATCTAGTTGATGGCAGCGGTAAGGTGGACACATCAGGCTTTATAGTAAAAATTAGTGGCAAGGCAGTGGAAATAAAAGACGTTAGAATGGATGGCAATCAAGTTATTATTCAGCTGAAGAATCCTATTCCCGTTGGTTATGAAGCAACCGTATCTTATAAGCCGGGCAGCGGCTTCACAGGCACTTTGAAGTCTTTCACTGACCTGAACATTGCAAACCCTGGCCATCATAATGCTTATATTAAAGGCTTCCCTGATGGCACATTCCGCCCGAATAACACGATCACGAGAGCGGAGATGTCGGCTTTACTAGCACGCAACAAAAATTTACCTAATGTTTATGAATACCAAAAGCTCTACCCAGATGTTGCAAAAGGCTTCTGGGCCGCAGCTAACATCGAGCAGCTACAAGATATTGGATTAATGATTGGCGATAAGCAGGGCAACTTCCGGCCAAATGACCGCATAACGAGAGCCGAAATGGCAATGATTGCGGCCAAATGGTTAAATGCTGATCTTAACGGACCATTCACGAACACATTTGAGGACGTATCTGATCAGCACTGGGCTGCAGCAGCTATTGCCGCTGTAAACAAAGCGGGGGTTATGATCGGTTTTGAAGATGGCTCGTTCGGTCTGAAGGAATATGTAACACGTGCGCAAGCAGTTACCATTATGAACCGTTTGCTAGGAAGAGGACCGCTTACAGGCGTGACAACACCATCTTGGCCGGATGCGACTTCTGCTCACTGGGCATTCGAGCATATTGAAGAAGCTTCAAAAGATCACTATTATACGTATCTTTCGGATGGTAAAGAGCTATTATTTAAGCAATAGCACCATCCTGTCGCTATTGAAGTGGATTCAAGCTCGACAATTCATTCATACTCAAAAGCCAAGAAAATGCTGGGTTATAACTAGCATATTTCTTGGCTTTTCTCTTACTGCACAATCAACATGAAGGACTGTAAAGCCGTGTCAAAGTCAAGATAAGCGTCATCCGTTGTTGGATTGCGTTCTGGTAATCAGATTACGAACTTCATCTGAATACAAGTAAAACAACCCGGCAAGTGTTCGCGAATCTCCGCTTTGGCGTCGCTCTTGCAGCTGCACATAATGATCAGGTTTCATACAAGCGAATCAAAAAAATTAATGCCTGATTTTCGGCTACGTTATATTTCTGAAGGCTCTATAATAAGAGCATAATCTAAGATTAGGGCGTGCAAACATGGTACCTGCAGAGCGTAACGAAGAATACTACAGGGCGTTATTAGAGAAAAGAACGGAATATGAAGGCGTATTTTATGTAGGCGTCAAAACGACTGGCGTGTTCTGTCGTCCAACCTGCCCGGCACGAAAGCCTAAATTTGAAAACTGCGAATTTTATGAGACGGCACAACAAGCGCTGCTTGCCTCCTATCGGCCATGCCAAAGATGCCGTCCGCTTTCCCACCCAAACCATGTATCGGAGGTTGTTCGCCAGCTTGTTGCTGCCGTTGAGGAAAATCCTGAAAAACGATGGAAAGAACAAGATTTCAAAAATCTTTCGGTTGATGAGTCAACAGCGCGCCGTCAGTTCAAGAAGCGATTTGGCATGACGTTTGTTGAATATGCTCGCGCTCGCCGCATGGGACTTGCCTTGAAGAACATTAGATCGGGTCAAACGATCATTGATACTCAGCTATCTGCTGGTTATGAATCCAGCAGCGGTTTCAGAGACGCTTTCTCGCGAATTATGGGGGCCGCGCCTACATTAGTAGAGAATAGTCAGGTTTTGAAAGCTTCTTGGATCGACACAAGGCTTGGGCCGATGATTGCAATTGGGGATGAGAGTGCACTTTATCTTCTTGAATTTGTTGATCGGCGAGGGCTAGAACGCGAAGTAGAAAGGCTTCGTCAACGGACAAAATCCGCCATCATTCCAGGTGTCACGGAACCAATCCAATCGATTGAAAGTGAATTGACCCGCTATTTTGACGGAAAACTGACCGAATTTAAAACCCCCGTCTCGTTGCTTGGATCACCTTTTCAGAAGAGCGTATGGGAGCAATTAATGAAAATTCCGCCGGGCGAAACGCGTTCCTATTCAGACATCGCCGCTGCACTCAGTAAACCATCCGCCTATCGTGCTGTCGCTCAGGCCAATGGCGCAAATCAGCTCGCGATTATGATTCCTTGTCATCGAGTCATCAACTCAAATGGTGATTTAGGCGGCTATGGCGGTGGATTAACACGTAAAAACTGGCTATTACATCACGAGAAACAAGGAGAATAATATGACGTTGGAAGAAGTGCGCTGTCCGTGCATAACCAACTGCGCTTTTAAAAATGAAAGACCGACCTCAGCGTTCTACACGAAGCTGAGATCGGTCTTTCATGACGGATTATCCTATAGGGTTATCCTTTTCTACAACCGTTACTTCAAGACCGCCAAACTTTGTCGCTAGCTTACTATAGATAAAGGCACTTAACATCCCAATCAAGCCATAAACAAAAATAAGTATAACGGGCATAATAATATAAGGAATTCCTGCTGACAGTAAGCCTGGTTTGCCAATAGCGAGTCCAATAATCGCGACTAAAAAGCCTAAAACAACCATAATCGATAATGGAATAATAGCAAAATATAATGTCGCTTTAAAAGCACTCTTCGGCCCTATTTTTATAATTTCTAATTTTTTCATAACACTTCCCCCTCCTTTTAATTTTATTTTTGATATATTTTCCACAATAACATAATGTTACATTATTTTCTTTTTATTTTTTATTAAATTCTTGCAAATTTTCTTAAAGCTGCCCCTCACCAAACACCTCAGCCCGATACTTCTTAGGCGTTACGCCTAAAGCTCCTTTAAACACCCTGCAAAAATAAGAGGAGTTTTGAAATCCAACCTCACTTGCTATTTCACTAACACTTTTCGATGTCGTCTCCAGTAGGTGACATGCCTCTCTTAATCGCCTAGAACAAATGAACTTCGTTAGGCTGCTCCCTGTTTTTTCACTGAAAGTGTGGGACAAATAGAAGGTAGACAGATGAAGCTCGTCCGACAGGCTCTCCAGCATAAACTTATCTCTAAAGTTTGCATCCACCCAGTTGATAATCAGCTTGATCGTCAACGAGGTTTTTGGCTCAGGTGCTGGGGTCTTTATCGGCGCCAACTGCTTTTCGAAGTGACGGAGCTGCTGTAGAAAGGAAATAACGAATAATAGATATTCCTCATGCCATTTGGAGGGAGGGACATTTTTTAACCTTATATTGAGCATCTCATAGAGGTTTATAAAATCATTTTGGGCTGGTGGCATATATAGAACAGGATGAGTTAGCGTGGACTTCCATAGAACAGAAAAAAACTTGTGAAGCGATGGAAAGATCGCGAGTGCCGAAGACACAGGAAAAGGATCAAACATAAACACAGTCCGTACAAAACGCTCGCTCACCTCCAGCCGGTGCAGCTGGAAAGGCTGGAAAAGCAGCAGCGTACCCGGTTTAATTGGAAATTGGCAACCATGGATGTGGGCGATGCCTTCGCCTTCATACACATATAGGAATTCCATGCTTTGGTGAGCGTGGAACACCTCCCAGCTGCGCTGATTGCTTGTCTTAAAATAGTTAAGATGGAAAGGCTCCTTGTTCAAATTCACGTTCGTGCTAAGCTTCATACGATCCCTCCTGCATCATGAAATCTATAATGAAAGCGCTTCTAATAATTGTAGCAAAAGACAGCAACAAAATATCATTTTCTAGCAATGAAATGAAAATTGTAGCGCTTACATTTTGTTATGCTGGAAGTATGTCAGACATTTAAAGGAAGTCCTCATTCTTTTCATAAAAGGTGGTGAAGCCCTGCCCTGCATGCATGCAGCTTCAAGAGACCGAATGTAAAACGATCAATTAAAGGAGGAATGAGGATGTTTCATTTAAATTCAGCTGTAAAAGATTTAAAAACCAAACATTTTTGTACGGCTATACTCTCTTCGGTCATCATTTTCTCATCTCTTGGCCTTTCTTCCGTTGAAGCTGCTGTTGATCCCTCTTTGCCAAACTGGACTACCGCAGGCTACAAAGGCGGGCAAGCGCTGCCAACGGGCGGTACAATTATTGATCTAACCACAAAGGGCATTTTGGCTAACGACGGTGTTGATGATTCGAATGCACTCCAGCAGGTCATTAACGATATTCGTAGCGGTACACTGAAAGTAAATGGTCAAGCAGTTAGTGATTCCAATCGGGCAATTCTAAAATTCCCGGCCGGACAAATCGATCTAAATAAACAGGTTCGTGTGGATGCGAGCTACGTTACGATTCGGGGTGCAGGCAATAACGCTGCGACTGGAACAAAGATTGTTTTCAAGCCGTCAGCTACTTACTCCGAAGACCCCGCAAACCCTGGAGCCCCGTTAATTGACGGGAAGCTGTGGCCTGGTTACGCTGCATTTCGAGTCGAAGACCGCACCAAGCACGCTAACGATTCTACTTATGAAGGAAGCATTAATTTTCACTGGCTGAGCGGAGAACGAGTCGCTTCCAGCGGTGGCGGTACCAAAGGCAGTACACAAATAAAGGTCGCTTCCGGCAAAGGCAGCTCGTTTCAGGCAGGCAACACCGTATATGTGGGAGCTGCGAACACGGTCGCCTTTTATGATCAAATGCAAGGTCCCGAGCAGTATCGCTACAACGGCCATATGCGGACACAAATGTTTACGGTAGCCAGCGTCAGCGGGGATACGCTAACGCTCGATAAGCCGCTTGAATTTGATGTTCCATTCAGCAACGGCGGGCTGCTGCCTGCAGATCCTGGCGGTTCGAACGCGACCTATTACAGTAAAGTAATGAAAGTAACGACGGTAAAAGGCGTTGGATTCGAAGATTTCTACTTTACGCAAGACATTTCCTATACACCTTATGCCTCAACGATAAATGCCGACGATTATGATGCAGCATCAAATCCCGGTGGAGTCGGACTGAAGTACAAAAATGGGGCATTGGAGTATGCCCTGCACGGCATTTTGTTCAAATGGGCGCAAGACGGCTGGGTAAAGGGCATTCAGACTTATATGACAGGCTCTCATCCGATCGTAACCGAATTCGCCAAAAATATGGAGATTCGCAACAATATTATTTTCGGCTCATGGAACAAAGGCAAAGGCGGTCACGGCTACGTTCGGGGCTCCAAGCTGAATGACAGCAAAATAATCGGAAACAAAATCGACCGTGTGCGCCATCTCACGCTTCAATGGTCAGCAACAGGCAATGTTGTTCAAAATAATACGCTCACAACAGATATGAACTTGCATGGCGGCTGGGAACGCAGAAATCTGATTGAACAAAATACGATTAATATCCCTTTTGAACACAGCTCATGGGGTGAAGGAGAAGGCGGTCAGGATGTGCTTGAGGGCACTTGGTACCCGATTTGGTATGGTGCTGGCCCGCACGCTACAAAGTGGTCCGGATCGACAGGTGAACAAAACGTCTTTTTCAACAACACGATGGCGAAACAAGAGACAAAAGGCGGCCCTTATGTCAGCTACGCGCCTTACAACCAACTCAATAAAATCTATCAGCTTGGATGGGATGGCACGGCTTGGGCTCATTTACAAAAACCAACAGGCACGTTCATCAGCACATGGGGCGGCAACGAAAAAGTAGATTTCACCTCTTCTTCCAATAAAGGCGTATATGCATGCTTGTCATTCACGGGTGCATCCTTGCTTGGCAGCGGCACAGCGACCAATACGTGCACAAGCCCAGAAACCCCAGATACGCAGGCGCCAACCGTGCCGACGGGCTTAACTGCAGCTGCGGTATCAAGCTCACAAATTAATTTAAGCTGGACGGCAGCCTCAGACAACGTAGGCGTCACCGGATATGATGTATACCGCAACGGTTCACTAATTGGCAGTGCAACCGGCACTTCGTATAGCAATACGGGACTCCTAGCGAGTACAGCTTACAGCTTTGCCGTAAGAGCGAAAGACGCGGCTGGAAATACATCTGCTTCGAGCAATATAGCAAGCGCAACAACACAAGCTGGCGGTGGCGGCGGTACCAGCATTACGCTAAGCCCGTCAGATGACTCCTATGTACATGAAAGCAATGGAGCAAAAAACTACGGTGACACCGCATCCATGTATGTGAAGACGGACACCTCGCAAACTCGTTATTCCCTTCTTAAATTCAGCCTCGGCTCTATAACCGGAACAGTAACGAATGCCAAGCTTCGTGTTTATGGAAGCGCATCTGCCTCGACTACTTTAACGGCATCACAGACAACGGATTCTTGGACGGAAGCCGCAGTGACTTGGGCTAATAAACCTCCAATAGGCACAGCTGTTGGTTCTGTAGTGATGAATACAACCGCTGCGTATTACGAGATTGATGTAACGGCCTACGTGCTGGCTCAAGCAGCCGGGGATGCTATTGTTTCTTTTGTACTCAGTGAATCTGCTGGGAAGTATACCACGCTCAACTCCAGCGAGAACTCGGCCAATAAGCCAGAGCTCATTGTTACAAATTAATTTGTTCATCCGCAAAACCAGGTTTATTTTGAAGGAGATGAAGACGTGACTAAGTCTTTTAAGTCCATTGGTCTGTTAATGAGTATTTTTATGATGATATCGATGCTGAATGTTGGCGCCGTGTTTGGTGCCACCTCTACACTCAGTCCTACTGATGACTCTTATGTTTATGAAAGCAATGCAGCTACAAATTATGGTTCTGCTACTTCCATGTTCGTTAAAAATACTAGTGGATCAGAGCGGCTCACGTTTCTGAAATTTAGTTTGAATGGCCTTTCTGGCATTACAAGCGCTAAGCTTCGGGTCTATGCGAAAGCATCATCAACCTCTACCTTAACCGCTTCTCAAACGGCAGACAGCTGGACACAAGCAGCACTTACATGGAGTAGCAAACCTGCAACCGGCAGCCTTATCAATAGTGCAGCTCTAACAACCAGCTTTCAATATGTAGAAATTGATGTAACGGCCTACGTGCAAGGGCAAGCGAGCGGCGATGGTGCTGCTTCCTTTGTATTATCAGAAACGGCTGGGAAATATACAGAAATAAATAGTAAGGAGAATACCTCCAATAAACCAGAGCTGGTTGTCGTCTCCAGCACCGGTGGAGGGGGAGGAGATACAATCGCACCGACTGCACCAACTGGTTTGGGCGCCTCCGTTGCTTCGAGCAGTCAAATTAACTTGAGCTGGAACGCTTCCTCGGATAATGTGGGCGTGACTGGATATGACATCTACCGCGGCGGCGGTTTTCTCAAATCGGTAGCCACAACTACAGCCAGTGATACTGGCTTGTCCGGGTCGACAACCTACAGCTATTACGTAAAAGCAAAGGATGCGGCAGGCAATCAGTCCGTTTCGAGCAATACCGTCAGCGCTACTACACAGTCCGGCGGGATAGCAGCTTGTTCCGGCGCATTAACCTCCGCAGCTGCTATTCAAGCTGCGATGATCAATGCGAGCGCAGGTACGATAATCACGATTGCGCCAGGAACCTACTCGGGTATTCGAGCTGCAAGCGGTGATCCTAGATTGGATGCTAACGGCGTTCCAACTGGTGTTTTCTATTCTGGCGCCAGCGGCACTTCCGGCAGCCGCATCGTGTTGAAGGGTTGTGACCCAGCTAATCCCCCTATATTGCAAGGACCCGCCACCAATGATGGTTCTTATGGCATTCATCTTACAGGCGACTATTGGGACATTCGCGATATTAAAGTAACAAGAGCACAAAAGGGGATCATGATTGACAATGGAAACTACAACTTCATCTACAAGGCCGAAATATACAATGTGGGCGACGAAGGCGTTCATTTCAGAGACGGCAGCTCCTACAATACACTGGATAACGCCAACATTTATGATACTGGAAAATATCAAGCGGGATACGGTGAAGGCGCTTATGTAGGATCGGATGAAAGTGCTGCTTACGAGCACACCGTCATTGGCAATACTATAAGATACACCACTTTCGGCCCTGGAATAACAGCTGAGCATATCGATATTAAAGAGGGTGCTGACGGAACTCTCGTGGAATATTGCACATTTAACGGCACTGGAATTTCCGGAGCAAACTCAGCGGACAGCTTTATTGACGTGAAGGGTGTTAACTCCAAGATCTACAACAATACTGGCAGCCGCAATGGCAATAGCAGCGTAGTCGATGCGTTCCAGAATCGCACCCACGGCTCAAGCTATCCAACTGGCACCAATAATGATTTCAAAAACAATAATGTCCACTTGGACGGGGTCGGGTACATCGTTAACGCAGTAGGCGGTTCAGCTAAAGTAAAGGACAACACAAGATCCGACGGCTCTTCTAATCTGTATAAAGGAAAGTTTACCCTATATTAATAGCTTATAAAAAATAGCAGCCCCTTTGTCGCTTTAATAAGTAGACACCGAATAAATCGATCAAAGCCCCAGTACAATTGCACTGGGGTATTTTTGTATTATTTTACATAAAAATATTAATATCTCATAAATTTATCCCTAAAAATAGTTCAAATGTTGTAACAATCGACACAAACAAACAAAATAATATAGTTATTACCGTCTATATATTAAATTTTTGGAAGATTATATACTTGTTGTTGAAATTAACAAAATAGTTTAGGAGGATGTCTATGAAACGCAAACTGATAAGCAGAAAGCTCATCCGCATAACCGTCATTGTATTATCCACTTTGTTATTATTGGCTCAATTGGAAGCGGTGTCAAAAACCGTGTCCGCCAATGCTCCTCAGCAGCAAGCTGCATTAACGGCCTCACCGTGGGTGTCCACCCAAGTGTATTTAACCGGCGATGAAGTGAGCTACAATAACAACAACTATCGAGCCAAATGGTGGACACAAGGCGATATACCCGGTGCTGGCGCTCCATCGAGCTCACCATGGCTGCTGCTTGAGCCAGGTACGGGCGGGGGCAACCAAGACCCAACTCCACCTACAGCTCCAACGAATCTTGCCTCGCCAGGAAAAACCGCTAATTCAGTCACATTAACTTGGAATGCTGCAACAGACAACATTGCTGTTACCGGTTACGATATTTACCGCGGCGCTACAAAAGTTGGTTCCACAAACGCCTCCACATTAACTTACACCGATACTGGCTTGCAGCCAGACACTTCGTATATCTACTCTGTATCCTCAAAAGACAGCTCCAACAACACAACAGCAAGTACGCCCATCACCGTAAAAACCTCTCTTGCCGAACTGAATGTCGGACAAAGCCGCGTTCTAACCGATGAACAAATTACAGCACAATGGGGTGGAATTGATCCTCAATATTCACCAGCAAACGCAGCGGCAGCCGTACAAACCGCACTGCCAAAAACAGAATATGAAGCACTGTTCCCGATGCGTATCGGCACACCTGCATGGCACACTTTCGCTGCTAGCAAAACGTATTATAAACCTGGTCAAGTCGACTATTATTCTTATGACAACCTAATCGCTGCAGTAACAGACGTTGCAAACATTAAGTACAAGCTTGAATACCGCCAAGGTGCTACATGGAACAACCGTGTATTCCGCTTGAACAAAACAACGAAAACAGAAACACTCATTTCTCAAAATGCAGATTTCAACGCTTCATGGAATTTGACCGTACCGGTCATCTCTAAAACGGTTGATTTTGGCACATTTATTAAAGAAGGTTCCGCTGTAAACCGCAAGCGCGAGCTGGCAGCTTTCCTCGCGAATATTGCGCATGAAACAGGCGGAGGCTGGGCGACAGCACCTGGCGGCGAGCTGAGCTGGGGACTATTTTGGAATGAAGAAGTCGCTTATATTAATTCCACAAACACAGGGTACATTCAAAGCCATGCTGAATTCCCTCCAGTTCCAGGCAAGTCGTATCACGGACGTGGACCAATTCAGCTTAGCTGGAACTACAATTACGGACTTATTAGCGGAATTATTTATGGCACTCAGAACACATTGCTCCAACAACCTGAATTAATCGTAAACGACGGCAAGCTAGGTTTTATGACAGCTATCTTATTTTGGATGACTCCACAACCGCCGAAACCTTCTGCACATGATGTAATGGTCGGCAACTGGACACCATCTGCGTCAGACATTGCCAAAGGGTTAACGCCTGCTGGGTTTGGTGTAACCATTATGATTATTAACGGCAACTTTGAAGGAAACAAAGACGAGACGGACTACAGAGTCGGTCGCCGTGTTGGTCATTACCGTGACATTACGACGAGAATGGGCATCAGTATAACTGGCGAGAAAGTCAATACAATCGGGATGAGCCCGTTCTAACAAAGTAAAAACCAGCCAATCGATGCAGCTGAAAAGACTAAAACAGCAGCCCCTATTTGTTAAGGGCTGCTGTTTTAAGTGAAATGCAGATATCTATCCTGCTCGGATGACTCGGCGTCTTTTCGCGTTCCAGAACTTGATCCATACGTCCCTATCATCATCGCGATATAGACGAATACCTATGATTTTAAAAGGTGTCCAAATTTCATTAAAATAGTAGTGAGGCATATAACTCCATCCTTTAATAAAAATTCCAAGTTTCAGACTCTAGGATGAACTTATTCACTTATTCCGACTTGCCAGTATGTTCAGCAAAACGGTTACAGCTTCAGCTCTTGTGGCATGGTCTTGAGGGGCGAATTCATTATTGCCCTTCCCTTTTACAATGCCCGCTTGTTTTACGTAAGCAACGCTAGCTCTCGCCCACGCAGGAATATCATTATCATCCGCGAAGCTTGTTGCAGCAATGGCTTCCGTAGAATGACCCAAAGCTTTAGCTAGTATAACTGCCATTTCTGCGCGTGTAATCTCTGCATTCGGACGGAAAGTGCCGTCCTCATAGCCATTAATAATACCTTCCTGTACCGCTTGTGCGATTTCTTTCTGCGCCCAAGCTGGAATCTTTGTTGTATCTATGAATGACAGTTCCGCTCCCGCTTCTTGCGGCTTCAACAAATTCATCAGCATGACTGCAAATTCTCCGCGTGTCACGGTATGGTTAGGTCTAAATGTACCGTCCGGATAACCTGTCACGATTCCATTGCTAATCGCTTGCTTGATGTTATCTTCAGCCCAGTGTCTGGAGATATCAACTAAGCTAATCGTTGGTGTTGGTGACGGTGTCGGTTTTGGCGTAGGTACCGGAGTTGGTGTTGGCGCTGGTGTAGGTACCGGCAAACCACCTCCACCAGATACAACCTCTTTTGCACGTGTAACAATGATATTGTATTGCTTCTTTGTAACACCGTCTTCGGCTGTTACGTGAACGATGAATGTGTTCTCTCCTACTGAAAGCTGTTTGAAACCTAAATCTGTTTCATTAATCGTAGCTGTTGCATCACTCTTAGTAGCTGTAATCGTTGTACTCGTCACGTTATAGGCTACATTTCCGGTATAAGCGAATGTACCATTTACAAACTTCGGACTGAGTGTGACGCCGTTTAATGTCAGTTCGCTGAGCGTTGCATCTGCGCTTTGCGCACGTGTTACGATGACGGTGTATTTTTTTGTACTGCCGTCCTCTGCTGTGACTTGCACAGTAATGGTATTTTCACCTACTGAAAGCTGTTTCGGACCTAGATCATCAGCTGCAATGGCAGCCGCATCATTATTCTTAGCTGCTTCAACTATCGTGCTCGTCACGTCGTTAGCTGCATTTGCCGTATACTCCAAAGTTTCGCTGTCAAACGTTGGACTAAGTGTCACGCTGCTTAGAGTCAATGAGCTTAACGTTGCGTCTGTGCTTGCTGCTCGCGTTACGGTAACCGTATAGTTTTGTGTGCTGCCGTCTTCTGCTGTTACATGTACGGTAATCACATTCGTTCCTACCGATAACTGTTTCAAACCTAGATCGGCTGCTGTAATCGCAGCTGTTGCATCACTTTTGATTGCCGCAACTGTCGTGCTCGTCACGTCGTTAGCTACATCTGCTGTATACTCCAAAGTTTCGCTGTCAAACGTTGGGCTAAATGTAACGCCGCTTAGTGTCAATGCGCTTAACATTGCATCTGAGCTTGCTGCACGTGTTACGGTGACCGTATAATTTTTTGTACTGCCGTCTTCCGCTGTTACATGTACGGTGATCATATTCTCTCCTACCGTCAGCTGTTTCAGCCCTAGATCGGCTGCTGTAATCGCAGCTGTTGCAGTACTCTTGCTTGCCGCAACTGTCGTGCTCGTCACGTCGTTAGCCACATTTGCGGTGTACGTTAATGTGCCGCTGGCAAATGCCGGACTGAGTGTCACGCCGCTTAACGTCAATGCACTTAGCGTTGCATCTGAATTTTTGGCACGCGTTACGGTGACCGTATAATCTTTTGTGCTACCGTCTTCTGCTGTTACATGAACGGTGATCACATTCTCTCCTACCGATAACTGTTTCAAACCTAGATCGGCTGCTGTAATCGCAGCTGTTGCAGTACTCTTGCTTGCCGCAACTGTCGTGCTCGTCACGTCGTTAGCTACATTTGCGGTGTACGTTAATGTGCCGCTGGCAAATGCCGGACTGAGTGTCACGCCGCTTAACGTCAATGCACTTAGCGTTGCATCTGGGCTTTTAGCACGCGTTACGGTTACCGTATAGTATTGTGTGCTGCCGTCTTCTGCTGTTGCATGAACGGTGATCACATTCTCTCCTACCGATAACTGTTTCAAACCTAGATCGGATGCTGTAATCGTTGCTGTTGCATCGCTCTTGCTTGCTGCAACTGTCGTACTCGTCACGTCATTAGCCACATTTGCCGTGTACGTTAATGTACCGCTAGCAAATGCCGGACTGAGTGTCACGCCGCTTAACGTCAATGCACTTAGCGTTGCATCTGGGCTTTTAGCACGCGTTACGGTGACGGTATACTCATTTTTCGTAATGCCGTCTTCCGCTGTTACATGCACTGTAATCACATTCTCTCCTACCGATAACTGTTTCACACCTAAATCAGCTGCTATAATCGTAGCTGTTGCAGTTCCCTTGATTGCCGTAACTGACGTGCTCGTCACGTTGTTAGCTACATTTGATGTATATTCCATTGTTTCACTATCAAACGTTGGACTAAGCGTCACTCCGCCTAACGTAAGCTCGCTAAGCGATGCATCTGCACTCTTCGGATTTCTTACATTCGACTGCACGGTCAGTATTTGCGGCTCAGACTCCGGTTGCAGAGCTGTTGCCGCTATACGAACGGAGATTGTATCATTTTCCTTAACAGCAATATTATCGATGCTTGTTTCAGAAATTCTCTCATACAAATTATTGTTGACTCTATACTCCATCGCTGAGGTAACACCGTTTAACTTGGTTGTCTCACCAATCGTTCCTGGTTCCAAAGTGCCCGTTGTCGGTGCCGCCGCAGACTTGATGTTCTCGCGTGTTACCGTTAACGTTTGGTCAAGTGATGCAGGTTGTGTCGTCACAGCCGCTAATCGAACGGAAATCTTTTCTCCTGCATTGACAGCAATATTGTCCATGCTTGTACCCGTTATTGCCGAGTACGATCCAGAGCCTACTTTATATTCCATTGCACTCGTCACGCCAGTTAGCTTTGTTGTTCCCGCACTTGTCCCAGCGGTCAATGCCGACGTTGTAGGTGCAGTACCCGACTTAATATTCGCTAGTGAAACCGTCAATGTTTTTGTGCTCAATATATCTGCTGCTGCACGAATAAAGACTTTATCTCCCGCATCTGCAATAAGGTTATCCACTTCCATACCGGTAATTGGAATATAAGTGCTGCCGTCAAGTGAATATTCCATCCCCTCTGTTACGTGGATTAATTTGGTTGAACCGCTGTCCGTTCCTTGAGCCAAGGCTACAAACGCCCATAATTGAGGATATTTTTCCGGGAGAATATACCACTCAGTAATGAAATTCCAGCTGTTAAAATGGGATTTCATTTGCATTTCAGCGGTTAATTTCCCAGTACCTCTTCCTGTATCTCCTTGGTGAGTGGTTTGACTGTCGTAGTAGCTGTTATTGATTGAATCATAAGCTATATTACCGTTCAAGCCACCTACTAAAGAACTCCCCGACACAGCTCCTGTTGCGTAGCTATTGCTTATTGAACCAAATTGAGCGACACCAATCAAACCGCCAACATAACTTACTCCGCTCACACTACCTGTCGCGTAGCTGTTGCTAATGGATCCGTATTGACGAAAACCAACCAATCCGCCAATATAAAAGATCCCGCTTGCATTTACCGCCGCCATGCTGTTTTGTATGGTTCCATTTTCACTATAGCCAACCAAGCCTCCTACAGAGGTAGAACCTTGTACCGTTCCTGTAACGCTGCTGTTGCTAATTTTTCCATAATTAGTACCAGCCAGCCCTCCTACGTTGCTGCTTTGTCCAATTATATTAACATCTTCCAACACCATATTTGTAAGGGTGCCCTCTGCATTCACAGAACCAAATAATCCTATGTTTGCAGCGTAATTAGTATCGATTTTTAAATTTGAAATTGGATATCCGCTGCCGTCTATATATCCTTTAAACGGCTCAATACCATTTCCTATCGGCTCCCAGTTTGCGAAACCGTTTAAATTAATGTTTGCTATGAGCTTGTAATAAGTGCCGCTATCCATATTATTTCTAACCTCATTAAGATGATCAGAGGTTTCTATGAGATATGGATCACTTATTGTTCCCGCTCCTGCTCCTGGATACAGCTTTCTAACAAGCTGGCTTACCCCTACGTCTGGATAGCCAGACGCGGATATGTTGATATTATGATTGCCTTTTGCCAGGATGCCGGCTTTTATCGTGATTTTCCCGTTATTGACCGTATATTCCGTTCCCATAGCGAGTGTGGCAGATCCATCCTTCACCGCCGTGATTGCTTGGCGCCACTCCGAATCGTCAGCGAACGTAAGCTCAATATCATTCGCATTATTGTTATCCGTCGTGTCCGCTATAACTGTGGGCGGGGTGAACGTGATAGCCGTAATTTCTAACGGCAAACCGTAAGGCGTGTTATCGCTATCCAAAAAAGCCCCTGCATCAATCTTTATGGCGTTTGCCGCACCAACTAGATTGTCTTTAAAATTGATTTGAAGCGTGCTAGATGTAGCTGTATATGTTGCGTTCGTAACGGTATCGTCTGCATCAAGAGCTGTAAAGTTGCCGTTACTTGTTTTTTTAATGGTAATCTTGCTTTTCAAATCCTCTAAAGTGCCAGCTTGTATCGCATATACGTTAAACGTAACCGTAAATGTCTTATTGTAATTACTAACGGCTTTGGTCATTTCCCCAGAATCAAGCTGAAGGTTACGGTAGTAACACTTTTTGGGAGTTCCTGCAGCAGGATCATCGAATACGTCATTTGAACAAGCTATACTGTTAGTTGCAATTTTTGTATTAAAGCTATAACTACCACCATCACCCCAGTATCGTACTTCTTTTGTTCCTTCAAAGCTGCACATAGTACGCTCATCCGCACAATATGTCCAACCCGCACTGCCGTCTGGGCCAACGCTTGGCGCATCTGCAAATGCAGGCAACGCAAGAGACGACGAAAACAATGAAAAAACCATTAAACCCAATAGTAAACGAACCATATAACCTTTTAACAATACTCGCGTCGAGCCTGATATTCTTTTTTTAAACATCGCTTTTTTAACTCTCCTATGGATAGACTTTAGTTTTTCCCGATTTCTGCTTTATTCATTTTAGACTTATAGCCTTTATCCCCCTTTTATACTAAATTATTGTTGTAGATTATCTTTTTATGTCGAATCTCCTAATGATCCTTCTAACTATAAGACTATATTTTCAAAAAAAAAACTCCCCGAATGGGGAGGTATGCGTAAGAAAAAGGGGCTATTATACGATTAGCATTAATTGTTTGGCATGCTGCAACGCCTGCACCCGATTGTTTACTCCAAACTTTCTGTACACATTTTTTATATGAAACTTTACAGTTTCAGCCGTTATGTTCAGGCGATTAGCGATTTCCTTGTTTGACAATCCGCCCGCAATCCACATTAAAACCTTTGTCTCTTGTTCGGTTAGCAGGACTTTGTGCGATTTGTCCTCTACCTGTATGACAGTAAATGCTTGAAGCAACTGTCTAACATACTCCAGTGAAACCATGGGAGGAGCGGATAAAACTTTTTCTTGCTTTCCCTTCATATAAGCAGTCAGCAGTACAGCTACTATAGGTCCTTCATCGATAAAGCTGCGTACATACCCCTCTGGTTGCCCTAAGTGTAATGCCTTCTCCAACTGTTTCCTGGCAGCCTCAGTATGACCCAAACGTTGATGCATCACGCTTTGCATAATTAAAATTTTAATTTGATCTCGGAGACGATCCTTCTTCTCTAATATACGATACATCTGTTCCAATAAGAAAAGCGCTTCTTCTATCCGCTCACACGCTGCAAGCACTCTGGCCAAAGATACATACTCTGCCATACGAGACAATGGAACCTCATCCGTATGCGCCAGACCACATCTTTGCATCCAATCAAAAGCAGCTTGGGGCGAACCTTGCTGCAGTGATAAATAAGCTTGTTCCGCTTCTATGCCCAACATAAATAATTCATAATCAGGTGAGTCAATTTGGCGTGTCAACTGAGTGAGCAGCTCTGATGCACGGATTGGATTTCCTTTGGCTTGCTGAATTCTCGAAGCACTTATATAATTCGGAATCATAATCCGGGCATATGGCACGATGTCCCTACGCTCAATAGCCTTATTTACATATAGCTCTGCCTCGTCCAATCGATTCCACTCGTATAGCAATTTGCTATAGGAAGCGTATAAAAAACCGATAAAGGGATATTCTTTTTTATTCTCCCAAACTTTAATCCATTCCAAGAGGAATGTGTCTACGGCATGAAGATCATTGATATGCGCCAAATGATCATCAAATATATCATAAGCTTGATGTCTGTTACGCCCCATCGTTTGAAAAAAGCTGCCTTCCGGCACATATTTCTCTACCAACTCGAGATAAGTCGACAGTCGCTCCACGTCCTTTTGAAGATACGAGGAAATAGAATAAAAAAAGTAGATATTGCCCATGACCTGGCGCCATTCCACTTCGCTCATCTTTCCCTGCAGCGCTTGTAGGCGAGTTTCTACTTCCCCAATTCTTATGAAGGCGGCTTGCCATTCTCCGATTCCTAGTAAGACCGAAATATACAATAGATCGATCATAGGTTTCTCAGCAAAAGCGTTTTCCGGCAAAAGCGATACCCATTTAACTAACAAAACAGTTTTCGAATGCACTAACTTATGCAAATTTTTCTCAATCAAACGGACAGCGTCCTCTATCTGCTTTCCCTCTAAGTAATGGTCTACTGCTTCTTCGTCAAAGCCATGATGCTCCAGCCAAGCAGCAGCATGAATATGTACTTGCATCCACTTTTCCGGGTCTGTTCGAAACAATATTTGCTGCAAAAAATCTGAAAGCAGATGATGGTACCTATACCAATTTCTCTGATCATCCAACGGGATAACAAACAAATTCAGCTGTACTAATCTCTCCAATTGCTCCTGACTATTCGGGTGGCCCGTTACAGCCTCGCACAATGAATGATTCATCCGACTTAAAATAGAGGTTTCCAATAAAAAAGTGCGTATGGATGCCGATTGATGCTGAAATACTTCTTCCAATAAATAATCGGATATATGATGCTGCTGACCCTTAAATTGTTGAATGGTCGCAGCTATGTTATCACTTCGCTTCAGAGAGATTGCTGCAAGCTGCAAGCCGCTGATCCACCCTTCTGTCTGATGGAACAGCTCCGTCACTTGTTCTTTAGACAATGATAAATCAGTCGTATCCCGAAAAAAAAGAACGCCTTCCTCCAGCTTAAAACGTAAATCGTCTATGACGATTCGGTGTAAATCACCTTTTGCCAGCAGTCTGGCGGTAGGTATCGTCAAATCGGTACGGCTTGCGATATAGAGATGAATTTGAGAAGGTAAATGCTCGAGCAAATAGGCCATGGAATGGTTTATAGAGGGAAGTTCAATAACATGATAATCGTCGAGAATGATGACAAGCTCGCTGGTTAATTGACTGAGCTCATTAAGCAGCGCTATAATGGCAAGCTCCATCGAAGTCGATGAACCTTTTTCGAGCAGCACCCCAACTGTGGAGCCAAAGCCGGGAATTCTCTCCTGAATAGAAGCTGTGACATATCTCCAAAACTGAATCCAGTCATTATCCTGCTTGTCCAGTGAAATCCAGGCAACAGCTCTATTGCACTGCCGCACCCATTCACTTAAAGCTGTCGTTTTCCCGTATCCAGCCTGCGCAGAAACAAGCGTCAACTTGGCTTCCATTCCCGCATTAAGCATTTGTATTAGCCGTGGCCTTGATACTAAAGAGTTACGGACATGGGGGATGTGAATTTTTGTACTTACAATCAATGAAAGTTCCTCCGTATACCTGTTGCGATTGGTAGAACATAATTTTTAAATATCGCAGCGAACCTGCTGTTTATAATAGAAAAATCACATCATGAATTTACATTTAATTACCATTTTAGGAGTCTTATCTAATAGGAATAGTATATCAGTTAACTCGGTATTAAAATATGGAAGGATGAATTTGAACCTAAAAAAAGAACCTTACCCCTTTTTACATGGAGTAAAGCTCCTGCTTAATGTATTGATATAGCTTTGCACTAGCAAACTTCAACGTATTGGTTTTACTGACCAAGCCAGAGAGCTACAGCGGGCAAACCTTATAACATTTATAGGATACGACCCTAGTGAACGCGAACCTTGTCACCATCCTGAAGCGGATCTCCGCTCTCGAATACAATGGTCTGCTGTTCGAACAGCCCATCCGTAACGGCAGATTGTGTATCATTTGAATCAACGACTGTAATGTACGCTTTGCGAACGTAAAAGGCGTTGCCTAATGGTCCACTCCTCTCCTCCATGGCAAACACATATTTTTTGTCACCCTCATCGTGAATCGCTTTATTCGGTACCAGAATGACATCATCTGTCTTCTGAGTCAGCATAACCTCGGCACGCTCTCCTCCCTGCAATTGATTATCCTTTATCGCAACAAGCAATTTCTTCATTGCCGTATGTGAGGCTGTGCTCCCGCCTTCACCTGCTGGGCTAAGAGCATCAGTGTCTTGAATTTCCACTAGGCTGCCCTCGATTTGTCTAGCCTGAGTGCCGCTCAATTGAACATCGAGCTTCGCTCCTTTTTCCAGAGGAGCCGCTGCAGCCTCGGGAACTAGTAATTCAAATTCAAAGCCAAGGCTCGTATTGGCAATCATAACAGCAGGTCCTCCTTCGGATGAAGCCACACCCTCGACCGCGCCAACCTTGGTTACAATCCCGTCAAAAGGCGCAACCAATGTGCTCGTTTCTGCCAAATTCTCCTGCAGCTTCTGAATTCTCCGCTGCTGCATATCCCTATCTATCTCGTTTACCTTCAGCGCATGTTTGGCGCTTTCGACGCTCTTCTCATCTCCGCTTTGGGAGGCTTCGACATAGCTTTGCTCCAGCTCTTTATTGAGGAGCTGCAGCTTACTAAGAGCGGCCTGCTCGTCTAGTATTTGATTTTTTGCAGCCTTCTGATCATAAACAATCAATACCAGCCCTTTCTTAACAGGCTCCCCTTCCTTAACATTCACTTTGTTTACCCTCATACCGGGCTCACCCGACAAAGCCGTTTGCACCCGCCATTTCACAATACCGCTGCCTTGAAAGGTATGATTAAGTTCACCACGGTTTGGCGTAACTAACACGACATTGGGTAAAGTTAAGGACATTAGCGTATTGCTAAACAGCGTAAATCCGATTAACAGCCCCATAAACAAGCCAAACAGAAGGCGAATTTTTCTTTTGCGTCCAGGCACTGCTTGGCCAGCTAGTTGTAATTCCATTAAAATCCCTCCGTGAATGGGCTAACCTTTAATTCCCGATAGCTGAACACCCTCAACAAAGTAAGACTCTGCATATAAAAATAACAGCACCATCGGAGTCATATACAAAACGGAGGCAGCAAAAGCAACGCCCCTTGCACCCTCGCTAATACGCGATAAATAGAGTGACAACGGCTGCTTGAATGTGTCCTCAAGAAATATAAGCGGCTGCTCAACCATGTTCCAATTATCAACAAATAACAAAACAATTAAAGCGGCGATTCCCGGCTTGACGAGCGGTACAATAATTTGATAAAAAATAGTTGCATGCCCTGCCCCATCTATTTTGGCGGCTTCAACATACGTATATGGAATATGCATCATGAACTGCCTAAGCATAAACACGCCAAAAGCGCTGAAAATCCCCGGCAGTATAATAGCGGAAGCTGTATTCATCAGCCCCAGCTTATCCGCAATAATATAATTGGGCACTAACGTCACTTGAAACGGCATAAGCATAGTCATCAAATATACGACAAACAGCTTATCCCTCCCCCAAAACCGCAGCTTGGCAAATGCATAAGCGGCTAGAGACGCGATTATCACTTGCAGTACAATAATGGGTACGACCAAAAACACGGAATTCCAAAACATATGGAGAAACATCGGTTTATGAACCAATACCTCCGCATATTGACCGAATGATACCCAATCTGGGATCAGCTTTAGATTGATATATCCGTCTTTTTCCCCTGCCGCAATATTAACCATCTTGCCAATGAGATTATAGTTATAGTCAATTTCGGTCTCTGTCATGAATGAGTTGGAAAATGTAACAACAATGGGGAATAGCATTGCCGCAGCAAGCCCCCCCATGATAACTGACAACACAAGCTTCTTTAATAATGGCAATCCTTTCACCACCTTTTCACCCATCCATGGAATTCCGAAAACGCTTTTCGATGGAAAGCATGACCATTACAAAAGCAAGAATACAGCCTACCATTAGAACTGCAGCGGCTGTCAGCTTCTGTACATCAAGGGATAAAAACATATTATTCATGTAATGCTGCAGCATATAGATGCGGTCATGAGGATAATTGCCTGCGATCAGATACGTTTCACGAAACACTTTAAACGAATTAATAATAGAGATAAGGACGACAAAAAACAGGGTCGGAGTCAAATAAACGAGCGTAATATGAATCCATTTATGAAAAATGCCCGCTCCCTCAATATCCGCCGTCTCATAATAGTCTTTAGGGATGCTTTGAAGCCCCGCCAAAAATAATATGATGTTATACCCGATGTTTTTCCACGTATATACGATGGCGAGCACACCGATTGACCACTCCGACTTCATCCAATCTATTCGATCCAGATGCAAGCTCTGCATCCAAGCATTCAATGTCCCATTCCAGTCGAACATGATTTGCCATATCATCACAATAGAGGCGACAGGCACGACAAGCGGCAGTACAAAGGCGGTCTGCAGCCAATTTCGAATAAACAGCTTTTGATTCAGCAAATGCGCAAACAACAAAGACAAAGCGATAATGAGCGGTACACTAACGCCAGTGAACAGAAATGTATTGGCTGCCGCTTTCCGAAAGGATGCGCTGGCCTGCAAATCCTTGTAATTGTCCAAACCAACAAATGAACCGTTAACGGTACTATCCTGAAATGAATATACAAATCCCATGGCAAACGGGACAAGATAAAATAAGGAAAAACCAATCAGGCTCGGTGCCAAAAAGCAGGCTGCCGCAGCACCATCCYTGCGCAGCAGCCTGATCAGAACACTTTTGATGCTTTTCCTATTCATTTAAAACAGTCGTCACTCTATTTTGAATTAGCTTTGCCACGGCTTCAAGCGTTTTTTGTCCGGTGAAGTAAGCTAAGGACTCTTCTCTTACAATGTCATCAATATGAGTATTGTTGAACTGAACCGAATATTTGGCCCCAGTAAGGAATTTATCTAGATCGTCAATATCCTTTTGGGTAATTTCAAACACTTTGCCCTTCATCGGTCCGATCGGTTGAATAGACTCAACCGTCCCTTTTTTTAAAACGTCCTGGACGACCCTGCTGTATGAAGCTTTACTGAGTGGGAAGCCGGCACTGCCTGCTCGATGCTGCATTTCATCAGAGTGCATAAATTTCAAGAAATCCCATGCCTCCTCTTTTACAGAAGACTTTGCGTTTATGCCCAGCGTTTGATACGTTCTGAAGGAGCCGCCTGCCTGCTGACCGCTTGCGATCGGCTTTAAGTATAGTTTTGTCTTGTGGGATAGACCCCCTGTCAAAAACTCGCTTTGTTTTACCTCACGAATATAATCGTCAGGCGAGTTAATTTGGGTGTCTCTAAATATAGGAAAACCTTTATCTCCACTCATGATTTTGTCATCGAACACGGATTTTACTTCTTTCAGCAAATCAGTAAAGGCAGCAGAGTCAAAATTAGCCTTTCCGCTCTCTTTATCCACAAACGTCCCATATTGATCATTAACCAGCTGCGTAATCATATATTCTGGCTCAGTTGTGCCTAATACCGATTGATTCTCATCTGTATGCTTGACGAGTTCTCTAGCCGTTTCTATAAACTGAGTCCAGTTCCAATGGCTGTCGTCAATCTTAACGCCGCTTTTCTCGATCAACGTATTATTGCCGAATAGACCATAAATAAAGAAGCCAAGCGGCATCCCATATAATCCTCCGTTCACTTTCATTCCGTCCAAAATATTGCCGAAATACTGTTCCTTCTTAAAAGTTGGATCCTTATCGATCAGCTCACTCATATTAACCAAAAGCTGTTTTTTTATATAATCCCCTGATGGCAGCTGGTCCATCTCAATCAGGTCAGGCCCTTTACCGGACAACAAAGCCGTACCTGTCGTTTTGATAAACTTCTCCAAATTGACCTCTAAATCCGCATCCTCTGTATCGATGTATTTGAGATCAATGGTGATATTGGGATGCTTGTCTTCATATTTCTTTTTGGCTTCTACAAAAAAATCGTTCTGAAAAAAAGTCGAGAACACAATTGTTTTTTTCTCATTGCTGTTTTTCGGTTCAACCGTTTCTTCCTTAGGCGGATTTGTACTGGTCTGCCCCTCGCTCTTTGTCTGCGTACCTCCTGAATTTCCGCCTGCAGCAGAGCTGCATGCCGATACTACCATCATCATTATCGTCAACAAAATGAACAATGCTTTTTTCATAGGTTCTCTTCCTTTCAATTGCTATCATTGTCTACTGCTTGCACTTCTATCGTTCCGAGGCATTACTTCATCAGTATAGTGACTGGATATATGATAAGTGAGATAGAGTTGTATTGAAGTTGTAAAATATAAAAATGCAAGCAAAAACGCCTTCGGCGTCCTTTAGACGCTGAAGTAGCTTTGACGGTGAAATATAAGCCCTTTATAAGCTAACAAACTTATAAATTCTTATATTTCAAAAAAGCCAATTGCACATGCAATTGGCTCTCTTCGTCTCATTCTATTTACAGTCTGGAATAGTAGCTTAACAATGCCATAACGTCCTTGCTAAACCCGACAACCTTATTTTGCCTCACATTCACCGTGACACAATATTTCAACTTCTTATCATCCTTGCTCGTATAATACAATTCCACAACGCTGTCCCAGCGGGTAATGTCCTCATTCAGCGACAATTCAGATAAGGGGTAGCTTCCTTTTTTATCGATAAACGCATTTGCGAGAGCAATGATTTTCTCTTGTTCACTTTGACTGCTGGAGGAAGGGGCCCGCACGACGCCTACCTCGGAAAGTTTAATCACATCACCGTCTTTGGCGTTCAGCACGATGTCATACACTTCATTAGGATCAGACAATCTAGTGAGCGTTATATAATACAAGCCGCCAGAAATGTCATCCAGTTCGGTTTGATAATCCAGCTTGTCCTCAGCGCCCTGTTCAATTACCTGCGCCCTTTCCGGTCTGGGGTCAACTCCATACTCCGCTTCATTTAGCAGCTCTCTAAATTTATGCTGGTCAATAGCCATCAGCTCGAATTGCAGCTCATCGATCGATAGACTCTTTTCCAAATACTTGTTGACTGCATTCAAACTAAGCGTCTTCACCGCCTCTTGGGACAGAACACCCTCGTATTCCACATCGTTGCTGCCCGTTTCTTTCGTTATTTTTTTAACCATTACCGTGTTTTTGGGGGTCCTATCCAATACGTTGCCACACCCCGTCGAAATGATTGCAAGCGCTGCGAGCACCATAACCAGAATGAGCTTGTTCATTCCTTAATCCCGCCTTTCGGATGACCCGGAGTGAACACAACTTCTACGGTTGTGCCCTGGTTTTCATTGCTTGCAATATGGATTGCAGCATGATGTACGCCTGCAATACTTTGACATATCGCAAGCCCTAGACCTGCTCCGTTGCTGCTTCTTGTTCTAGACTTGTCCGCCATATAAAAAGGTTCAAATATTTTATCCTGATGTTCTTTGGCAATCCCAATGCCCTCGTCCTGTACCTGCAAAATATATTGATCTCCGCGCCACAGAGCGCGCAGGATGATGGTTTGCTGCGGAGCTGAAGCTTTCAGCGCATTATCTACAAGATTGAAGATCAACACCTTTATCAAATCCTTCTCCACCAGCAGCTCGCACGGTTCGCATTCCACGATCATTCCCACATGCTTCTCGCTCGCCATCACACGAAGCGTCGGCTTTATTTCAGCAAAAATCGCCCCTAAATCGTGCAGCTCCATCTGGAAATCGTCCTCCTGCAGCAAAATCAGGTTCATGAGCTTCAATGACAACGACTCTAGACGCTTTCCTTCCGAATAAATGACATTCAAACTATCCATGAACATTTCCTCGTTATATTTGGTTGTCCTCATAAAATTGGCGTAGGCAATAATGGAAGTCAAAGGCGTCTTCAATTCATGTGTAAAATTGTTAATGAACCGCTGTTTCTCTTCATTATTTCGTTCGAGAATCGTAATTTTATCCTCAACAACAGCAGCCATTTCGTTAAAATTTTGAGCCAGCATGCCGATTTCATCCTTTGATTTTATCCGGACGCGCTCCGAGAAATCGCCTTGTGAAATAACCTGCGCGGTCTGGCTAAGGCGATCAATTGACCTCGTCAGCCCTCGGCTTACAAAAAACATAATCAGCATATAGAGGATGCAGGCTGCCACATCTACTTTTGCAAAAAACTGATATTGATCTACGCGGTCCTGGTACACAGAAGTAACATCGATCATATAGGTGAACACATAGCTCTTATGGTTTATATTCGCAATATTTGATGTGAACAGTATCGTTCGCTGATCGATATCCCGCAAAATATAACTAATTTTGTCTACGGCCAGCTTGTCCAGTTCCTCACGCTGCTTTGGGATTTGGAAATCGGTATTGTTAAAGACTGACCGATTTTGCTCGTCCCTAATCTCCAAATAAACGAGCTGCTCATTATTTTTACCAACAAATTCATTAGCAATTCTCGTTAATACCGTTTTTTCGTAATCAATGGAGTCATAGATTCGAAGGATGGGTACAATCGCATCGACGCTGGAATGAATGCTCATGTTCTGGCTTAAAGCGTTGTTGATTTCCTGCTTAAGCATTCGATTATGGCTCCGCTCGATCACCATAATAGAGGCAGCGTTAAAAATAATAATGAAGACCAGAATAGAGAAGACATAAATTTTTTGCCAAAATTTCATTCTCTTAATCCTCCAGCCGATAACCGAGTTTATAAATCGTCTTGATGTGATCCTGCAGCTCTAGCTTCTTGCGCAGTGATTTAATATGCATATCGACCGTTCTCGTCTCGCCATAATAGTCGCCGCCCCATACCTTACTAATAAACTGCTCTCTCGAGAGGGCAATGTTCTTATTTTTCAGCAAAACAACAAGCAGTTCATATTCCTTCGGCGTCAGCTCGACAACTTCCCCTTGACTGGTTACCTCTCGTTTATCCATATTGACTGCAATAGATTGAAATTGTAATACACTTTCTTCTTTGCCGTATCTTCGCAATACCGTCTCTATGCGGGCAAGCAGCTCGATGGCCTCAAAAGGCTTAACCATGTAATCATCGGCTCCCAGTTTTAATCCATCCACTTTATCGTAGACAGAGTTTTTGGCCGTCAAAAAAATAACCGGTATCTGATACGGCTTAATTCGTTCCATCAGCGCAAATCCATCCAAATGCGGGATCATCACATCCAGCAATATAAGATCAACCTTTTCCCGCTGAAGCAGCTCCAGCGCCGCCAAGCCGTCATAAACCTCCGCCGTATCGTAGTTCACAAGGTTGAGATTCATTTTAATAATTTTGGATATATGAATATCATCTTCAACAATCAAGATCTTTTTTTTCATTTCCCGAATCTCCTAACACGTATCATTAATGTACCGCTCTTAATGCTACGATAACGAAGCAACGTTAAAGATGCAATGAATTAACTTATTTTGTTTTCTCCCAACACTTTTAAATGTCATACGTTATATTTAGTGTAATTAGAAAATGATGGGAGCGTGAAGCGTATGGAAAACGTACAGCAAGCTAATGTTCAAGAAAGAGCTTTGGAGAATATGGGTCTTCTCGATTTGACTGGAGTGAAAGCTGAGGATCTAGCTAATGTAACCTCCATTAGCAACATTGGTATTATAATTGCCCCAGAATCGCTATCTAGTGCTTTGAATCGCATACCCCAGCAAAATATTGGCTGCGTTTGTTTAGTCCCTTCTACGGCAGGCAAAGTGAAAATCTTGTCCGGGCAAGTTTCATTGGGAGGCGAGTTTTTTGCCAACAGCAATGGCGCTCCCGAGGATATCGTCGTCATTGCGGGGCAAGCGGTCATCACTTCGCCGGTGGAGAAGATCGGGTTTCAAGATGTCATTTTAGCTGGACAGCTGATCCTGCCTAAGGGGAGCGAAGTCGTATTAGGAAGCTCCATATCGCGCATGCTCGGTCAAATCATTTATTATTCCAATACATCCTCCAATGTGCGGTTATTTCTAGGAGATGACACGTTCTCCAACAGCTTCTTTGAATTTGTCGAGGAAAAAATGTGTATGGTGCTGATTGGAAATTTCGAAATGGATGATGATGTGCAACTTGAATTAATTAAAAGTAAAGTTTCCGAGATTGTAGTCATTGGCGATATAACAGCTTCGAAGGCTATTGTGCCTCTACTCCAGTACCTTGCCATTTCAAAAACAGGAACGATCAAAACAAGAGATGATGAATGAGAAACAAGCTATGCCGATAAACGCAGAGGCTTTGTTTCAGCAATTGTATCGTACACATTCAAGGCAAATCTATTCTTATCTGCTCGGACGAACAGAAAGTAAAGAAACGGCCTCCGACCTGCTGCAGGACGTATTCATGAAAATCTGGAACCGCAAAGATGTCGTCGAAAGTATACCCGAGGATCAGCATTTGTATTGGATATTTTCGATTGCTGCCAATCGGGTAAAGGATTATTATCGGAAATCGCAGAGCTATAAACAAGCTGTATCCAAAATCCAGCTGTATAGCTTTCCAAGTCCGAATGGTGACCTATCACAATTGTTGGCTGGCCGTGAGCAGTTTCACGAGCTTGAGTCAGCCATCCGAGAATTGCCCGAGGAGCTTCGTTCTATACTGCTCATGAAGGCTGTTGGCGGCATGAAAAGCGGTGAAATTGGCGCAGCGCTTGGGCTGCCTTCAGGCACCGTTCGCTATAAAATACTGCTGGCACGCCGTCAGCTTGCCGAAGCGCTTGGTATGCTGCCCAAAGAAAAGGCTGTAGGAAGGAAGGGAAATGGATGAGCGATTACGAGTCAGATTTGAAGCTGCCTTCGGATGTCGAGCTAATGCTGGATGAATTGCTGGATACCTGGGCTCATCATGTCCAGCTTTCTTCACAGCAAACAGATGAAATCAACACACAACTATTTACGGTTTCGAACGATCTAGGCTGCGAATGGTGGCATTCATTATTTAATCAATTTCCATTTCATAATAAATCATTTATCGTTTCACCCTATTTATATAAACGCTCTGGATAATCGTCTTAACAAATGGAAAGGGACCGCCTTGAGCGGTCCCTTTCTTGCTGTCCTGCAAGCCTAAACTCCTAAAATGTCACTTCATTCACATCAAGAATAGTAACAAATCTTCTATTCCAAACCTTCTCATGATGTTCGATGATTTTTGGTGCAGTCAGGACGGTGTTATCTAATGTACTATGGCTGTTTTTTGCTAAAATATTGTTCTTGTAACCACGGCTGTACGCTGCCCGAATGGTGGTGTCCAAACAAAACTCCGTTTGTGCTCCAGCAAAAATAAGCTGCTCTATCGACATTTCCTCCAACGTAGATGCCAGTTCGGTATCATAGAACGAATCCCAGCTTGTTTTGCGAATCACTGTGTCTTCAGCCCTTATGTCGAGTCCATGATGCAGCTTCCAATCCGATGAATCTACATAAAATTCATCATCTGCGTTGTCATAATCCGTATGCTGGATAAAAACGATTGGGACCTTACCCTCCCGCGCGGCCGTAATCCACTCATTGATCCGCGCTACCAACTCTTCTTTTTTGTGAAGATAATTTTCCGGCAACGAAAAAAAGGCTTCCTGTACATCGATTACGACCAATGCTTTTTTCATGAAAACTTCCTCCACATTCGTTATATTCGCAAGAAAAAAACCTAAAACATAGGTATTACTGGTATAATTTTTAACTATAATCTCTGTTTAATAGGAAGACAAATATTATTTCAGCTGGCTCCCAGAGACTGCTTACTTGGAGGCTTCACCATGATTGATATCCATTCTGAAGAACGTCTGACAAAACTGCTTGAAAGATACGGCAATAACTCACACACGCATTTATACTACCTTGGTGATAAAGAATGGTTCTGGGATTCCGATTACGAGGCTTTGATCGTGTACCGCACAGCCTTAAATAGAAGAATTGTACTTGGCGACCCTGTTGGAAACCCCCGGTTTACTAGGCGCGTTATTGAGCAGTTTGTAGCAGACTGCAATGAGAATAAGCAAATACCCGTGTTCTATCAAGCAAAATCCTCATTTCTATCGCTGTATGAGAAGCTTGGGCTGCGCTGCTCCAAAATCGGAGAAGAAGCTCAGGTCGACTTATCTACCTTTCAACTGAATGGTAAGCAATGGCTTAAGCTGCGAAATCGCATGAGTAAATTTGGACGTTCCGGGTTTACCTTCGAGGTTCTGCACCCGCCATATTCCGACTCCTTCCTCCATCGTCTTCAAGACATTTCAGATGAATGGCTGGGTAATCGGAAAGAAAAAAGCTTTTCTGTAGGCTCTTTCGCAAAGGAGTATGTCATGCGTTTTCCAGTCGCGGTGCTCGTTGGGCCTGATGGAAATTACGAAGCGTTTGTCTCCATTGCAGGGGATCATCAGCCATTTATTAAAACAATGGAAGAAGAATCTGTTTGTCGGCGATTAACGGTTGATCTCATGCGTTATACAAAAGCATGCCCGCATGGCACAATGGATGTTCTATTTGTTTCCCTATTCCTTTGGGCCAAAGAACAAGCCTACGGCGTTTGCAGCTTAGGCATGGCTCCGCTTGCTAACGTTACTGATTCGCACATCATCAAGCTTCTCTATAAGTATGGGAACAAGCTGTATAACTTTAAGGGGCTTTATGAATATAAAAATAAATTTGCTCCGAACTGGGAAAATGTCTACCTCGTTTCGCAGGCTGCAGCTACTTCCATAAACGTTGCACTACTGGCATTAATCATTCATTCTAACGATTCCAATAAACAATCACCCGGCCAAATTCCGCCTAAGCATTTCATACATAAAGTGCTGTCTTCAAAGAAAAGGGCTTAGCAGTAGAGCAATGAAGTCACAGCATTACTATACCGAATTCATAAGCATTCAAAAATAAAGGCACCCTTGCGGGTGCCCTCGTTCTTTCTGGTAAGTATGACACACAGCTATTCTGCATTACACTTTTTTAAATTCGATCCATTCAATTTGCAAGCCTGGTTTGATGAATTCTAGCTTCAGTTCATAAAAACCTGCTTCCAGCTCGACTTTCACAAGCTTCTGCTTGATCCATTTGCCTTCCGTCCCATTCGTCTGAATAGTCGTCATCAATTGATCGTTCAGCGTCACGTTGCAAGCACTTTGAGCCAGTTCAGGCTCAGGAGACATAATGCTGACAATAATCCGGTATTGGCCAGCTTGATCCACTTTCATAAAGCTTGATCCTGCTGCTGCCGGTTTAACTTGTGYATTTTCGGAAAGTGCTTGTGCTTGCTCCGAAGATAGAGATGCATTCGCTTTGAATGTATCGACCTTCTCTTCAATGACTTGTTTTCTCGAGAATACAGGAGCATGCATAATGAACTCACATATGTTCATCGCAGAGCGTTGAAGCTCGCCCCTTGTTAACGTTCCATTCTCCAGCGATTCAATCGTATTGTCATCCCACCCATTGATTTCCGCGCCATAGTTAGGAACAACCATATACAGATCATTTTGTGCACGAACCATCCAGTTCGTATATTTACGATCCGCTGCTCCTCCATTGACGACATCGTTCATGATGGCCCACCAGTCAGTCATGACAATACCTTTAAAGCCCCATTCGCCGCGAAGCACGGTAGTGTTCATATCATAATTAGAAGCCGCCCAATGTCCGTTAATTGGATTATAGGAGGTCATAATTGAATTCGCGCCGCCCTCTTTTACCGCAATTTCAAAGCCTTTCAAATAAATTTCACGAAGAGCTCGCTCTGATACGATAGCGTCTACTTTACTGCGATGCTTTTCTTGGTTGTTGCAGGCAAAATGCTTTAGCGTAGCATTAGAGCCGCCTTTCATAATTCCTCGAGTACATGCTGCTGCAAATACGCCGGAAATGAGCGGATCTTCTGAGAAATATTCAAAGTTGCGGCCATTCAGCGGGCTGCGGCGAATATTGAGGCCAGGCCCAAGCAGAGCATCCACGTTGTTGCTTAACAATTCTTGCCCTTCCATAACGTAGAGCTCTTCGACCAGCTCAGCATTCCAAGTTGCCGCAAGTAAAGTGCCAATAGCAACCTGGGTCGCTTTCTGGCCACTATCCATGCGAATACCTGACGGGCCATCTGCTGTACAAGCAACCGGAATTCCGTAATTAAATAAGCTGTCGCTTACTCCGCCAAAAGCCGAAGCTGTACCCGGCGTAACAAGCGGGCTGCTCATGCCCTCTCCTCTGACAATGGCAGCCAAATCTTGATCGCTAAGCTGAGCGATAAAGGCTTCCATGCCAACCTTCTGCTCATAAACATCTCTTAATTTAAATCCTTTGTTTCCAGTTTGCTTAAGTGTTGCAGGAAGATTCTTCTCAATTCGTTCTGCTAAGGAAACGCTGCGAGTGGGTACTTCTTCCGTAATCAGCTCATATGAACCGTCTTCCTTCCGAGCGCCCGGCTTCATTCTGCTAAAGCCCTCTATTGGTGCAAGCGCCTCTTGCAGCTGCTCTACGACCTCAAGAGCTTCCACAACGTAACCGTCTTTACCTTGTACGCTTATTGCAATAAGGTTTTTAACGCTTGTTCCTACATAAAAGCGATACGTTCCCGCTTCTAGAACATAAGCGGAAGCATGCCCTGTCACACCAGCGTCATCATAAGATGCCATTGTATCTACAGGAAAACTCACTGTAAGGCGCTCTGATTCACCTGCTTGAAGCACTTTGGTTTTGCCGAATGCAGCCAAAGTTTTAGCCGGTTGTCCCAATTTCCCTTGCGGTGCTTCATAATAAACCTGCACGACCTCTTTACCCGCGTAGTCAGCTCCTGAATTGGCAACCGTTACGTCAATTTCAACGTATTTTTTCCCATCTTTAGTGGTCAATATTGCTTGCTCAGCATCGACTTTAAATGAGGTATACGAAATCCCGTATCCAAATTCATATTGAACCTTCTCTGGGCAAAATGTTTCAAAATAACGATAGCCTACATAGATATCTTCTTGATAAAAGTTTTTAAATTCATTGCCGTAGTTTCGAGTGGATGGATAATCATCGATGGAATAAGCAATGGTATCCGTCAATTTACCGCTCGGAGTCACTTCTCCGGCCAGAACATCGGCAATGGCGTTGCCGCCTTCCATGCCGCCCTGCCAAGAGTAGATCGCACTTGAAATGGGGTGGACATAACTTTCATCGTTCATCCAGCTCATATCAATAATGTTCGATACATTCAGCACTACAATGGTTTGCTCGAAGTAGGCGGTTACCTGCTTCAGCATCGCTTTTTCGTCCGAGGTCAGCTGATAGCTTCCCGGTGCATCGGCATTATCCTGATCTTCTCCCGCTGTACGTCCGATCACAATGATCGCCTTGCTCGATTTAGCTCTTGCGCTCGACACTAGTTCATCAGTTAACGGCATTTCCTTCTGGTGCCACGGCTCAGCAGCCCAGCCGCCGCCGCCATTATCGAATGGATTTTGCTCAATCCACATTTCGTAGACAGCCGCAAGCTCTTCATTGACTGTCAGGTTCTTTTTACCGCGAAGACCATCTAATAAATTCGTTGTATAAGAAACATGGACGCTCCCGCCTGATCCTGTACCGCTGCGGTAGTAATTCACTTGGGTTCTGCCAAAAACAGCAACGTTTTCGCCATCTCGAAGCGGAAGCACCTGTCCTTCATTTTTTAACAGTACCGCGCCTTCTGCAGCTACGGTTCGACTAAATTCAGCAAAACCTTCTAATGGAACTCCCAGACTCTGTGTACTCATTTTGTTTCCTCCCGGTTGTCTATTCCACACATATGGCTGGTTCGATAGAAAAGTATTTATTCTCTTTCTACATTTCTAGTTTTCACGAACCCATGCATGTTCCCTATAAAATCCTTTAAAAAATAAAAGATATACTAACAATATACAAGCACAGCTTCTAAAAAAGCAAAGTCAACAGTTTTTACCTCATTGGTGATCATGCAACAACCTTGCTATTCTTTTCACTTCAACAATGTTATTATTCTACAGTAAGTTATTTTACTTATAAATGAAGGAGGGATACTTGATGAAGAAGAGATCGATTAAATCATTATCTGTTGGAATCGGGTATTCTACTGCTGTTTTTTTCTAAAATTGATCAAGACGGGATAGCTCTGTCTACAATCATAAAAAGTTAAAATACAGTGAAATAGATAACCTATTCATAGTTATTTATTTTCCATTTATAAGGAGACGTTACAAACGATGAATTTAAATAATCATGTTGTTCATAGATATAATCCGGAAAATATAGCGAAGCCGGTTGGCAGCTATAGTCATGTAACGAAAATAAGCAGAAATGCGGAGATGTACGTGTTTTCCGGCCAAATTGGCATTGATCAGAACAACAATATTCCTACCGATTTTAATCAACAAGTAACCAATACAATGAGTAATATTGTTGATATCCTCTCTTCCCAACAATTAACTCCTGATCATGTCATTAAAATCAACATTTGGGCTACGGAAGAAATAGATTGGGATCATTTCTATTCCATTTGGGATAAAGTGTTTGGCCAAACGCCTCCCTCCATGACGGTTGCTTATATTAAAGGATTAGGTTTGCCCGAATTAAAAATTGAATTAGACGTTTGGGCAGCGGGCTAGAGCCAGACTCTTTGCACATAAATCAAGCTAAAAGAGGCTCCGCAGATGACATGATCATCTCGCGGAGCCATTTTTTTTTACACTCTAACCCTTAATAACATAGAGTTTCTCTTCTATTATTCATACTGCATCGTGACGACGCCGGCAAATTGGGACACGTTTTCCTTTGTAACTTCTAATGTATTCACTTCTGTCGTTCGCTGTCCTACAGCCTTAATGAACATATCCGCCTTGGCGAAAACAGATCTYCCTAAAATCCCTAACGCCTTCGTACTGTAATGCATCGGAATCGCAACGGTCGCTAATGCGCTCGTGATTACCCGATAATGTATCGGAAGTTTTCCACTGCTTGAAGGTTAGGTGTGTCGAGCCGGTTAATATGATTATAAAAGCTGTACGGGAATTTAAATGTGTGACCAAAATCCCAATCCGTATGTTGAAAGCCTTGCAGCCAATATTCATCTTCAATAGGCAGCCACTCTGATCGACATGCCAGTGTAAGAGGCCAACGGTCTACTGAAGAGAACAATTTTGGCGGCTGCTCCGGATTTATGTGATGACTGGTACGAAGAACTTTAACCAGCTTTTGAAGAGAGGAAATGCCTTTCAGAAAATATTCGACATGACCAAGCTCATGCAAAATTGTTAATGCTTGCGAAAAAGTTAGCATATGTCCAATTAGATCATGGTGAGCCTCTGATCTGTAAATGGTTTGAAAAGACGAAAGTTCATTTATGATAAATTCGGATAGCTGCTCTGCATTTTGAATAGCAGGAAACCGATCGCTCTCTGCTACTTCAAGCCGCTTCACGTCCGATGCCGAATACCCTAGCCATGACCTTCCGGGAATGGTTTTATTAAAAGATGCAATCAAGCTCGTAATGCCTTCAATATCATCCGCATGCCCCCAACCGTCAAGTTCTCTGATCGCCATCAAACTGATAGCTGCATAGATAACATTGTGTCCGACCCAGTGGAGCCCATCCATTGTAGGCAGTAGAGCTGCTAGAATTTGTTTTTCGGCTATTTCGGCATCCAGCTCTCCTCTGCTGCGAGCGATATGCTCGTATGCTCGACTGCGAAGCATCACGCCTGATTCTGCTGCAATTCGAGCTGACGTCTCGGCTGGCATCAGGTTTTCTTTTACGAAAAAATAGCTTGCGATTGCTGCCGCCCCAAAATGCGCCTCCCATATATCACCCGTTCGACCCTTGCACTGCGATATGATCGATAGGCCTCTTTCTAAGATGCGATTGTCCATCTCCCCACCCCACCTTTAAGCATAAACTTTATCTTTTAAATAAGGTCACGTTTCTGCGCCTATCTCAATGATCTTTTGTTCGATTGTATTCCAGCGCCACCGCGGAAAATATCCCTGCAAATGCACTCCGCCATACCACTCATCTATTCCTTTATTCGCAATCCAGTCCTCTTTTCCATCCAACACCTTTTTTCCGAATTCGGTTAACGTAACGATACAATCGCGGAATGATATCGATGAATCGAGATAAGAAGGGATCGTCTGTAATCCGCCGATTTGTATTAATGGATACGGATCTCGAGACATTTCCTTTAAAATATGCCAGTATTGCAGATCACCCATACCCAAGGCGTTGAGTTTGTTTCCAACATGCTGAAATAATTCATACGGACTGTTTATTCCCCCCTGGATCATCGCAAGCGTTATCTGCTCTACGATACCAAGCCCATTGTGGGTAGACGGGAACCGTGATAAATGAAATTGGAAGGCATCATGCGCAAATGGCAGCACGGACGTATCTTGACTTAACAATTGCTGCAACTGTTGTGGATTCTGTGACGTATAGGCTTGCCAAAACGCTCTGCCTAAGTCCAGCTCCTCTGCCCCAATCAATTTCCAAGTTCCCGATAACGTCTCCATTTGCTCCCGAGAAAGCTGTCCCAACCCGCGAAACAGTTCAATTCCTGGATATTCCCCGATGCACAATAAGCTCAGCTTTGTTTTCAGCAAAGGCTGCCCTGAGAACGAATGGAGCAAATAGCACAGCATCGTCTGATCGAACAAATCATGCTCAAACCAAAGCACAATCTCCTCATATTTATGAAAATCAGCCAACACTTTCTCCTGCGCTTCACTACCCTGAACAAACTCAGAGCGAGGGATTCCCATTGTTTGTTCCAAATATTGTGATCGTCTAGAACGATGGTCTACTGCAGCAGAATCTAAAAATACAGGACCATGAGGGTACACTTCCCGCCATACTAAAATCTCACCCTGCACGATGCCTTGCCGCAGCTTCTCTGCTACTGAATCTCCGTTTACAATATGAAGCACACCTTTTCCTCCTACATACAAATGATTATATACGGAGATCAAATCGGCTACTGGCAGAGCACCCTTCAATTTACGACGAGCATCAAAGAGCCGTTTCTTTAATATCGGAACCGAAGTGCCCACAAAGCTCGAAATTTCTTGAAGAGAATACCCTTGAATATAAAACAATTGAACCGCAATTCTCATTTTCGGTGTTAATAAAGCTATAGAATCATGAACGGACTGCTGCAGCTCTCTTTTCTCAATAATATCAGAGACACTAATTTGAGCCTCTGCCGATTGCGCTACTTCCTCGTAAGGCACGATGGGATGATGCTTTCTACGCGTCATACGATAACATTGCCGTATCACAATAGCTTTGAACCATCCCGGAAATGCTTCTCCTACTCGCAGTTTATTTAAATGCAGAAAGGCTTCAGTGAATGCTTCTTGCACTGCATCTTCCGCTAGTTGAAAATCGTGCAGCTTCTCGTACGCAACCGCGTTTGCCATTGCTGTATAGTGCCGGACAATAGATTCAAAAGCTTGCCGATCCCCTTGTTTTGCGTCTTCAATATACTGAAGCATGCTCCCGCTCCTTTCTTCCGTATGATATAGAAGTGCCTACTATCTATGGAAAGGTTACAGGTAAAGGTCAAAACAATAAAATACATATGACATTATGAGAAGGAGAGAAAAAGGCCTTCCTTTGCAGGACGGCCCTCTCTTTGTAAACATGAATCATGCGAACTATCGTTTTCACTCGATTTGTGTGATAAGGTCCAGCTTTATGGGCTCTTTAAAAGGTAGATCCATTTTGCTCCTTGGCATGTTTCTGCTTCTGCACCTGTCCCACTAACCCATAAAAGAACAACTCCATCAATTGATCCATACTCCTAGTTATGTGTTCTTGATTCGATGACTCCCAATGACGACCAATTTCATTCTTAAACATAGTGAAGTAACGCATCGACATCTCTTCTGTTTGGCCTTTATGGATATAACCCTCTTGCTTGCCAAGCGCGACAAACTTCTCAAAAAAGTGCACGACCTTCTGCTCGCTATAGCTCTCCATCATTTGCATCAATCCACTCAACTCAGAGGATGGGGCCTTTGGAAATTCATCCGCTAACATGTTTGAATTTTTGGCCTCCAACAGCATGATTTCTTTAGTTTTTTCAGGAAAAGACAGTTCCGAATCAAGAATGTTGTCATACACCACCAACTGCTTGTCCATCCAGTCCATCAATGTATCGGCATAGAGCTGTTCTTTTTTACTTATTAATCAGAATGGCCGCTTTGAGCAATCTTACGATTAATGCCGTAAATTCGGCATGCGTCATACTCGCTATTAACGGTTCCTGCCGTCAATCCGTCTTACGTTCACATTGCCATCTTTCGGTGAACGAATCGCAGAGAGAATTAATCCACTAGAATCTTAAGATCTTAATTAATGCTCTTCTCTTCCCTCATTTTGACACGACAAAACTGACAATAGTGCCTTGATTCGGAACACTCCGGATTTGCAATCCCTTGCCGTATAGTTGTTTCAATCGCCGATCCGTATTGTACAAGCCGATTCCCGCCTTTACGTCCAAGCGGCTGTCCAAGACGCGCCGTACAGTTTCCTCATCCATCCCTATACCATTATCTGTGACCGAAATTTCCGCCTCATGTTCTTTTGCGGTAATTCGGATATGAATTTCTCCGCCTTCAACACGGCTTAGCAGGCCGTGTCGTATTGCGTTCTCGACAAGAGGTTGGATGCAGAGCGGTGGAACTTGCAAATGAATTCTTGCATCCACATCCCAGCGAATGTTTATTCTGTCCTCAAAACGTTCCTTTTCGATATACAGATATGAGCGGACAAGACCAAGCTCATTCTCAAGCGGAACGAGTCGTTCCAAATTCCGAAAGTCAAAGCTTGCCCGCAAGTAATGGCCGAATTCTTCAAGCAACGCTCTCATTTTCTCATTATCGATTTCGCTGAGTGCGGCTATCGAATTAAGCGTATTGAACAGAAAATGCGGTTGAATTTGCGCCTGAAGCCAAGCCGCTTCCATGCGCAGTCTTTCGCGCACCGATTGCCTCAATTCAGTCAATGCCCGTACCCTGGATTTCAGTTCCAGCGCATCTACCGGTTTCCTCAAGTAATCGTTGGCTCCCGACAGGAATCCGGTATCTATATCTTCCGGTCGACTGCGGGCGGTCAAGAGCAGAATGGGTAGCTCCGTGACGGAAAAGCGCTCACGAATGATACGGGACAATTCGTATCCGGACATGCGTGGCATCATGATGTCGGTAATGATCAAATCCCATTCTCTCGTATTCAGTATGGCAAGTGCGTCACGCCCGTTTGCAGCCGTGACGACTTTATACTTTTCCGAAGTAAGGAGGTTGCTCAATATACTTAAATTGACAGCATCGTCGTCTATGACCAGAATGTTTGGCCGGTCTGAACCGGTCGCCGATTCCAGTTTGGAAATGTCACCGCGAAGTCCAAAGGAAGCGGAAACCACCGCTTCTGCATAAACACCCGATACCGGAGCAATCATAGCCTTCTCGTAATGTCGGATGGATGAATCGGATAACTGCAAGGTAAAGCTGAATACCGAACCATGGCCCGGAATGGAGTTAACCTCCAACGTGCTTCCGTGCAACTCCACCAACTGCTTGCATATACTTAACCCGAGCCCGAGCCCGCCTCCAATTGCCGTTATGCCAGGGTCCCCCTGCTCGTAGGGAGCAAACATCCTTTGCTGTGTCTCTAGATCTATCCCGATGCCGGTGTCGGCGACGACAATGCTCGCCTTACCGTCCTTGACCTCGCCCTTTATTATAATATGTCCTTGATCAGTATATTTCACCGCATTGTGAAGCAGGTTGAACAAAATTTGTGTAAGCCGGTTTTCATCGGCCATGACACTAGGAAAGTTGTCGGGAATGTCGCTGACGATGCGAATCGACTTGCCTTCCGTCATAAAACGAAGCATATCGGTTACACCGGAGGCGACTCCCTGAACGTGGACACTCCCTATATGCAAGCGGATGCCATTCTCCTGAAGCCGCGTCATGTCCAGCAGATCGTTAAGCATGTATGACATTCGCTTGCCTACGGAAATAAGCAGCTTCATGTTCTCTTTGTTTTTGTCGTCCTGATCTCTAATACCGTTATCCAGAACGGTTTGGGCGATGTTAAGGATGCCATGCAGCGGATTCCGCAATTCATGGGATGTGTTGGCCAGGAAATCGTCTTTCAGCTTGTCCGCTTTCTGAAGCTTCTCGGCGAGCTTCGCCGTTTGGGCGAAAGTATCGGAATAACGTTTGAACCAGAAAGACGCAAAAGCGAGGAACGCAACGATCAGGTCGATCGGATAATAGCCCATATCTAGCAGACTCTTGAGGTACCCTCCAATAATATTAGTCAAAACAGAGGTTAGACCAACAACCAAATAAATGGCGTTCTTATCGCTCTTCAGGGCCGTACGCAGCGAGAACATCAGACAGTACAAGCAAGCGAGCAAATCTATGGTGTAGTATACAGCTAATGCGCTCAGTGCGTACCTGGCTGGCAAAAACACAATCAGCAGTGTGGCAATCAAACAAAGCAAGGGGAACCAGCGGAACACTCTGTTTTCCGCATGCTCTGGCAAGAGACTTTTGGCAAACTGCAGTAGGAAGGCTCCTACTCCAATAAAGGACAGAAGAACGAGTTTAATGGACCACTCATAGTTGATGGCCGGCAGCCAAACTAGCAAAAGCTTATCATCGTCGAGCAGTGTCATGACAACGGCACTAACAACAAGCATAAAGAAGTAGATCAAAGCTTTTTGTCGGGTGCCGATCACATACAGAATAAGCGTATACAAGGCCTGAATCATCAGAACGACACATACGACTAACTGCATGTTGATGGAAAACCCTACTTCTTTGTCCACCGCAAGTTCACTGCCTAACTTGATTGATCCTACCACACCGCCTCGTATACTGTTGTCATAATTCGCAACTTGTATGACAATATCGATTTCGCCTGTATCGGCCTTGAAAGTAGCGGTATAAGGCATGCTTCGGGCTGTATACTGCTGTTTGATCTTTGCCGGCTGCCCCTCTCTCGCCAAAAAACGATCATTCACATATAGTTCAGACGAAGTACGCACGTTCGAAACGCGAATGCCATAGGTTAGATCATTATCCGGGTTGACCTTGACGCGCAGACGATAGGAGCCATAGCCGTATGGCGAGTTGTTCTCGGATAAAGACAGGTTCCACGTTCCGGGAACATGAATGAACATTCTTCCCTCTTCGGATGAGATTGTGTTCGACTCGCTTTGCATCACAAACTTGCCGGGATAGAACTCCCAATCTCCGTCTACTGTAACCGTGCGATCCTTGGTGAAGTCGAAGCCGCGCAAATCCAACTCGCCCCGAACCGCACGAGGGTGCTCTGGTGACGCCTGAAGAAAAGCCCAGATGATTCGAATTAGCAATAAGGTGATAAAGAATGACCCTGTAACAAGGACCGCTTTTCTTTTTGTCATCATAATCCAACCTATTTCGACAAAACCAAAGTAATTCCTTTGATTTTAAATATTAAATCGCGAAAAATGGAACATAAGCCTAATGATTTCAAAATTTTTATATCTCAAGCTTATTTCCCAAAAGTAGCGATCGGACCATAAATAATTATCTAATAAACGTGCATCAATTTCTTATTGCTCCAAATCATACAAGAAACGATCCACGGCTTGAATATAAGGTGTCCAATCTCCTGTCGTGTAGAGGATAAGCTGGTGCATCGCACGTGTACATGCCGTATAGAAAAGCTTGCGTTCGCTTTCCCGATGATAGGTCTGCGAAGAAGCATCGTAGATCAGTACGGCATCGAATTCCACTCCCTTGGCAAGATACGCAGGAATGACATGCACTCCATTCTCGAAGGTAGGCGTCTTCTTCGTAATGAGCCGAAGCGTCTGACAGCCCACGTCTGTCAACGCTTCGTAGGCATCACAGCTCTCGGTCGCTGTCTTCGTAATGACGGCGATAGATTCGAAGCCTTCAGCTTGAAGGGCAGCAAGATCTGCCGCGATTCTTTCCACTCTTTTCTCACTGCTATCCGCCTTAAAGAGAAGCGGCTTCTTGCCACCTCTTTCGAAGGGCACGATCGCCTCCCCGTATGGCAGCAACAACCTCGTAAATCCAACAATTTCTCGGGTGGAGCGATAACTGCGAACTAGAAAGAAGCGTCTCGTTTCTCCTTCGCCATAAAGCCGTATAAGCGGCGAATCCATCTCGTGCAAGTTCGTCGCCTGCGTAAAGATCGCCTGGTCGAAATCACCGAGCACCGTCATTTGAGCACGGGGAAACAGCTTTTTGAGAAATTCATACTGAAACATCGAGTAATCCTGGCCCTCATCAACAAATACATGCCGAACCTCCGTATTGGTCCGAATACCCTCAATGAGTTCTTTTAAATACAAGTATGGTGTCGCATCCTCATAAAACAATTCGAGCTTGCTCAGCTTCTCTTTCGTTTGCTTGCATATTTCTGTCCAATCACTAGGCACTACGGTTTCATTCGTCATTTCCTGATAGGCGTTATTATCACTAAACAACTGATCATAAATACCAACCATATCTATAAATAACAACCGTCTCACATTTTGCCTCAGTGGTTTAAAGTTTTCTTTCACAACCATTCGGCGCAGCAGCTCTTCCTCCTGCTGGGCAAAATCAAATACATCGTCCTCTTGCTGGTGTTTATTGTTCATGATGTTATAGGCTTCGACATATTGCTCTGCAAACTCGAAGATCCCTTTGTCTTTACGCAAAAACTGATAGGCTGCCGCATATTGATCATTATCGAGGTAGTTAAGTTCCTCCTCCACCCAGCTTTCGTCCCGCTCCTTACGCTCCAGCATGACCAGCTCACGCATTATCCACTCCTGCAGTAAAACGACACGATTGACCAAGCGGATGGAGGGGTCGTAGCTGTAAAATTGCGATTTCATTTGCTCCGCGGTAATTAGTTCACGATCTCGGAACTGAATCGCCTGAAATCGCATGCCTTTCTGGCCGAGCCATAAGGCATAGTTTCGGAGAGCTTGAAGGAAAACTTCCGACGACTTATATTGAATCCCCTTCATTCTCGCCTCGTACCCCGGATCGGATTCTTCCGTCAGCACATATTCGAGCTGATCGAACGGGTCCTCCAGACGAAATGTCCGTCCAAGCCAATATTCCAGATATTCCTGAAAGGTCGTCTGCTGCATATTTTCCTCGCCAAGCTCGGGAAGAACGGTAGAGACATAGCTGTTAAACATCGGATTGGGCGAGAAAAGCACGATTTGGTCCGCTTTCAGCCTCTCGCGGTGTTTGTACAGCAAGTACGCCACACGCTGCAGTGCCGCAGAGGTTTTCCCGCTTCCCGCGGCTCCTTGCACAATGAGCATTCGGCTATTATCATTGCGAATAATCTCATTTTGCTCCTTTTGAATAGTTGCAACGATACTTTTCATCTGTGCATCTGCGCCTTTGCCAAGCACCTGCTGAAGCAGTTCGTCACCTATAGTTAAGCTCGAGTCGAACAAATTCTGAATCTGCCCGCCTCGAATCTGGTATTGCCTTTTCAGTTCCATCTTCCCAGCGACATGCCCTCCGGGTGTTTCAAAAGCGACCGCCCCTGGCGAATAGTCGTAGTATACACTCGCTATAGGTGTACGCCAGTCATACACTAGGAAGCTCATACCATCTGCATCGACGAAGGACGATACGCCGATATACACTTGCTCCTTGGATTCAAGACCATCCTCATGAAAGTCGATACGCCCAAAATAGGGAGAAGGCAGCAAGCGGTTCATACTCTTCCACTGCCTCTTCAGCTGCGCGTGGCTTCGTTCCCGTTCGGACAACACCGCAGACTGCTGCTTAATCGTTAAGAAGGTCTCTTCAAAATCTTCGTCTGTGCTCGTATCGACCGTAACCTCTTCCCAAAATCGTTTGCGGATGTCCGCCGCCTGATCGCGAAGCTGATCCACTTCAGGCTCTAGCTCAGCGATACTTGTTTGCAGCAGTTTCGTAACCATATCCAACCGTTCCTGCTCTTGCTGCCAATCTTTTGCATTCATCATCCTCCTGAACACGCTCCTTGTTAGTTTGGTCTGGAGAAGAAAAAGAACATTTGACAAACTGTAAATCCATGTGATAAGATAAGAGTGTAGATAAGATGTAATAAATCTGTGAACTTTACAAAAACTATTCAGTGGTTCATTAATATTAACATAGTCCTTCTTTGTGCGCAATTTATTTATATAGTTGACCTCGGCAGCGTCTGCCGGGGTCTTTTTAATTTAGCTCATAACATCCCAAGGCCATTTCTCTAACGAACTGTATGATGCTTATTATGCAGAAAACGGCTTCTGTTCCATTTTAACGAATCTTATTAACGTTATTGCATGCTTTGTAACGTGTTATGAGCTGCTTTTCTCGAAATAACGATTCTGGGGTTCGTTACAATTTTAATCCACTACAAATGGTTAAAATAAGACCTGCTAGGTTCGTAAGCTGTAAATATGCTAAGGGGAGGAAATCATTCTGCCTAAGCTTCATAAAAAAATAGGAGCTACTCCAATCGTAGATAAATCTACTTGGGACAGCTCCTTTTCTTTTGCAACGATAAAGAACTAACTTTTCAAAAAATCCGGTTTAATGAAATTAGGATTCGGGTATTTATAAAATCCTTCTCCGGTGGCTCTTCCAAGCTTTCCTTTATCTACGTACTCTGACTTCAATAGCGCAGCCACTTTCTCAAAATTTTGATCACCTGTAGCCTGCGCTTTTGCAAGTCCGATATTGTAAGCGGTATTGATGCCTACAACGTCCAAGATGGCAAACGGGCCTAGTGGCGCTCCTGTGGCTACCATCCATGTTTTATCAATCGTTTCTACATCAGCAACTTCTTTGACTAGGAGCAGCTGCGCAGCTTCCAATAGAGGAACTAATAAAGAATTCAAAATATAACCTGGCTGTTCTTTATGTAAAGGCAAAGCAACCATTCCGATGGCTTTCGCAAACGCAATAACTTCATCGAATACCTTCATATCTGTTCCCGGATGCCTCATGATTTCCGCCGTATTGTTTTTCCAAATCTCATTTGCAAAATGCAGCGCTAGAAACTTTTCCGGACGAGCTGTTGCATGCGCAAATATGCTTGGCAATAAAGTTGAAGAGTTTGTTGCAAAAATCGTTTTGGCAGGAGCTGCCTCTCCCAACTTCTTGTAAAAATCAATTTTCATTTGTACGACCTCAGGAATGGCTTCAATGACAAGATCAGCATCTGCAACAGCTTGTGATAAATCAGAGCTGAACGAGATACGGTCATAAGCTGCATTTACCGCTTCACTCGTAGCCCCAAGATCTTCTTGATACCGCGGCTTCAAATTTACAATTCTTTCTTTGGCACGCTCTAGAGCCTCATCGTTAATGTCATATACAGATACATTAAACCCTTTGAAAGCAGTTTGGTACGCGATTTGGCTTCCTAATACGCCGCTGCCGGCAACGGTGATATTCCTGTAATTCATAACACTTCTCCTTCATTTGTTATAGGTCATATTTGCACATGCTTAATCGATCTTTAATATTCCCTAACTCAGGAAGCACATGCAAATAAAGCCTCGACCCTAACCCTGAAAGGTCATATTGCCTTCTATAAATAAACTTGTCATATGACAAAACTGGTGACAACGCACACTATTTGTAACTTGAATAATAATTTATATTTGATAGTGGCGTTAAATGATGCGGGAGAACTGCGTAAGTTTAGAGCCGCCAATCATTTTGAAATGGGAAAAGGGGAAGTAAAACGTGCGGATAGTCAAGAACATACGTAAAGGTTTATTGCTAGGTTTAGCTTTTGTGGTTATGGTAAGTTGGGGGTCTACCCTACATTCTTCAGAAGCTTACGCTGCTAGTGTATTACCTGTGAATCAACCTATTGAGTCCATTTATGAGGATGCAACCAAGATAGACTTTGATGATTGGGATGATGGTGTGTCCGGAGCTATTCCTATTGGATTTTCGTTTGATTTCTACGGGACAAAAAATGAACAGGTTTATGCTAATACCAACGGCCTCCTCATGTTCAACAATCCTACCAATGATTTCGGAACACCTGAAAGCTTAGAAGAACTGCCTTTGGAGAGTCCCAATCATTATATTACAGCTTTTTTGGCTGATCTTTCGCTAGAGCTGGATGGTACAGTCCTCTACAAAACGATTGGAGAAGCACCAAATCGGAAATTTGTATTACAATATACGAATATGCGCTTTTGTTGCAACTCTAATATGAACCCCTTCGGAACCTTCCAAGTCATCTTATATGAATCTACTAATGTTATTCAACTGCAATACCCTAATCTTATGGCCACCAATTCAGACGATAAAGAAATCAGAATCAGTTTAGCTAATAAATCATTTGGTTCAAGTGCCTTAATCGGAATACAAGAAAGTGACATTGGCGACTATGTAACGTATTCTCTGAGAGAGAAGAGCCTGACTGAGAAGCAAGCCATTCAATTTATTCCGGATGATCAAGGCAGCTATACAATGATTCGTCATGCTCAGTATGAGCCGATTTTATTGAATAATGAACTGTTTCCGGGTTATACCCACCTCATAGGTCCAGCAGATGGTACATTCGCTTCCCTATCTCCAACTTTCCAGTGGGAGACTGCTGCCAATGCCGTTTCGTATGAATTCATTTTAGGTAATGATCCTGAATTTAATTCTGGGTGGAGTATTGAACATATCGCAGAAAACAACTTAGATATGAAGGAATTCGAAATAGAGTTAAAAGAAGGAACAACCTATTATTGGAAAGTTGAAGCTATGAATGACGATGGTTATACAACTTACTCCAATACTTACCGTTTTGTAGCTTCCTCTATTCAGCCTGCAACTGTTGAAACGGACCTAGAGGTAAGTCAAATCAACTCTATGTCGGCTGTCGCAGGAGGAACAGTAACTTCAGATGGTGGCGGCGAGGTTGCCGAACGGGGAATCGTATACTCCACTCATCCGAATCCTACTGTAATAGATGGAAAATCCGCAGCTGAATTAGATGGGACAGAAGCCTTTTCTGTTCATCTCACAGGACTTCAATCCGCTACAATCTATTATGCACGTGCATATGTGATAAATGAAATTGGAGTAAGCTATGGTAATGAGGTTGATTTTAGAACATTGAGCTCTAGTGCAAGCTTGAAAACATTAACCTTAAGCAATGTGACATTAGATCAAACGGTAAGCGAAAATGTATACGCCTATACGGGCAATGTGCCTAACTCTTTGTCCAACATTACCATATCAGCTACGGTCAGTGATTCAACGTATGGCACTGTGACAGCAAGTGTATACAATAGTGCCAATGTACTTGTAGCAGGTCCGATTAGCTTAGCAAATGGAGAAACAAGCAGTGAGCTTCCCCTTAATGTAGGCAGCAATCGGATTGAACTATTCGTCATTGCTCAGGACGGCACTGGAACTAAATATACAGCAACGATAACAAGAGCTGCTCAAGACAATGGTACAGTAGACAATGGAAATAACGGCGGTGGTTCAAGCAACAGCTCCGAACCAGTCATCTCCACGAATGGGAGCCTAACGCTTCCTATTGGAAGAGCCGGCGAGGTTAGATTGGACAATGAGCTCATTATAACCATTCCAGCCAGTGCTAGTAACAAGGAGCTAAAATTAACAATTGAGAAAGTATTAAATTCTCAAAATCTGCTTAGCAAACATGAGATTCTCGCGAGCTCGATCTATGAGGTTCTAAAAAACTTCCCTGAAAACTTCAATAAACCCGTTACTTTGACGTTTGCATTCGATTCAGCCAAACTGAACAGTAATCAAACGGTCGCAATCTTCTACTTTGATGAAGTGAAGAAGGAATGGGTGAAGGTTAATGGCGGCAAAATTAACGGCAGCCATATTGCTGTAGAGGTTGATCACTTTACGAAGTATGCTGTACTCGTTGTAGACCAAGCAACGGGATTGCCAGTATCAGACTCGTCCAACTTTAGTGATACTACAGGACATTGGGCGGAAGCTCAGATTAAACAAGCGGTAAGCAAAGGGATCGTCAAAGGTTATAGCGACGGAACGTTTAAACCAAATGCTACAGTAACACGCGCTGAATTTGCAGTTATGCTGATGAATGCGCTAAAACCTGCCGATAATGATACAAAACTGAGCTTCACAGATCCTATTGCAGAATGGGCTCAGAAGACCATTGCGCAAGCATCCGAAGCGAAGATTGTAAATGGCTATGAAGACGGCAGCTTCCGTCCAGCAGCGAGCATATCTCGGTCAGAATTAGCGGTTATGATGGCTAGAGCTGCTAAAGCAGATACAACAGCTGCTACAGTGACAAATTTTGCTGATGATAGCCAAATTCCAGCATGGGCAAAAGGTTCAGTAGCCGCAGTGAAGGAATTGGGAATCATAAGCGGACGCAGCGGCAACCTATTTGTGCCCAACGATACGGCAACAAGAGCCGAAGCAGTAACTATCATTATCAATTTGCTACAATTAAAGAAATAAGCATAAACAAGAACATGCCTAAGACCGTCCTTTGGACAGTCTTAGGCATATTTTAAATAATAGGTAGCTACAAAGCTTTACCTATCCTCTTTTTAACAAACACCAGTACTATTCACCGCAACCACAATCTTGCGTATACAGAAAATCTAGTCCTCTTTATTCAGCTTACTATACAGGTTGGCTAGCTGCTCCCGCTCCTGCTCAGTCAATTTGTCTAATAGATTTGTACGCAGCCGTTGCCCCTCCAGCTGTGCTCTTTTAAGAATATCTGCACCTTTGTCGGTAATGCCCAAATAAATAATTCGACGATCAGACTCATCCATTAATCTGACGACTAATTTCTTGGCGACAAGTTTTTCCGATAAATAACTAAGCGTAGGCGGGGTAAGCCCTAATATTTTTGCAATGTCCGATGGCCTGCTCTTTCCGTTTTGTTTAAGATGGCCGAGCACAAGCACATGAGAAACACCTAAGTCCTCATTGAATGACTTGTTCCACTGAATAATCATTTTATTGGTGAATTTATCCATGTTATGTATGAGATTGAAGATGGTTTGCTCTTCCATAAAGACCTCCTTGGTGCACATAAATGACAGCCCTTAATTAAAATTAAGGGCTGTCATCATATTACACATTATTGAGCTGAGTATCCACCATCAATTACTAACTCAGATCCTGTAATATACGAAGAATCATCAGAAGCTAAGAACAACGCTGCTTGAGCAATATCGTCAGGTTGGCCTAAACGCTGTAGAGGTGTGGCCTGGATTAAGCGGTCTAACAGGTCCTTTGAGGTACTCAAAGCTTGTGTCATTGGTGTTTCAATAATCCCAGGAAATAGTGCGTTTACCCGGATGCCTTGACGGCCAAAAGCTGTAGCCGCCGCTTTAGAGATCGCGCGAACTGCACCCTTAGAGGCTGAATAGTGATTAAAGCCTTGGCCGATCAAAGCCGTGTACGAAGAAATATTAACGATGGAGCCTTTCTTTTGGGCTGCCATATAGGGAGTGACATGCTTCATCCCGGCAAATGGGCCAAACCCATTAATGGAGAGCATTTTCTGCCAATCCTCGATATTGATTTGCTCGTATGGTTTTTCAGAAGAAATGCCAGCGTTGTTGACGAGAATATCAATTTTACCAAAACGATCATGAACATCCTTTGCCAGCGCATGCCAATCATCATCAGAGGCAACATTCAATTTCATTCCGTAAACATTCTGTTTTTGACTTGCTTGTTCAAGAGCTGCCTCATTAATGTCTGCGGCAATAACGATAGCTCCTTCTTGTGCAAACAGATTAACCATGTGTTCGCCTATACCCGATGCCCCGCCAGTAATAATTGCTACTTTATTATCCAATTTCCCCATATCGCATTCTCCTAACTTAATTTGATTGATCTGCTATTTGTTCCTATCATTAAAACCGCATAGCGAATTTCTATAATTCATGTCAGCATATTTTGGCTGGCCGCTTCAGTCGCAATCTTCAGCTGTCATGGATGCTGTGCCAGTTTCATATATTGCTCGAAATCAGGGACGGATGGGTTTGCAATATAATGCCCTCCCTCAACCTGAATCGTCTGTCCCGTAATAAATCTGGATTCATCTGAAGCCAGGAACAGGACGGTATGTCCAATATCATCCGGTTCTCCGTGATAAGGCAGTGCGTTATATTTAGCGAAGATATCCAATACCTCCGAGGGCATATTATTTTTAGCAGCTGGCGTCAAAATCAATCCAGATGCTACTGCATTACAACGAATGTTATTCTTCCCATATTGGGTAGCGATATATTTGGTAAGATTTATAACGCCTGCCTTCGAAGCTCCGTATGCAACCCGAACTTGATCTCCATGAAAACCCGCCATAGAAGCTGTATTGATAATCGAGCCTCCACCAGCATGGATCATATGAGGGATAGCGAATCTGCAGCCGAGTAAGACACTCTTTAAATTAACATTCATAAGCCGATCCCACTCATCCAGATCAACGTTAACAACATCTATATCCTTCTTCAGGTTTGTCGAGCCGACATTGTTGAACAGGCTCGTGATTTTACCATATTGTTGTACCGTAAATTCAACTGCTTCCTTAATGGACACTTCGTCCCCGGCATCAAGAAATACGCTTACGGCTTCGTCGCCTTGGATTTTAATATTTTCGGCAGCTTCTTTGGCCCCCTCAGCATTAAAGTCGGCAATGACTACTTTTGCTCCCTCTTTTGCCATCAAGTTAGCTGCGGACAAGCCTATGCCTGAAGCTCCTCCAGTGATAAGCGCCACTTTCTCGTTCATTCTTCCCATTATTCGTAAACCCCTTCCTTAGAGACACTCACGATAAAGTAATATGATTGCATTATATTTAGACGTCTAACTATTTGATGTCTAAATATTATCAAATTAATAATTATCGTGCAAGGGTACAATTTGGTATCGTAAATTTGCACTTGTGTGGTTGTATATTAGTGCCTTCCTCGGCAGAATAACGTCCTTTTATAAGTAAATATTGACTTTCCTGCTAGGGTAAGGTTTATGTTTATGATAAGTTATTCCGGCCGGAGTACTCTATGAAAGGATGTTCCAAATGAGAATCAGCGAATTCGCACAATTAAATAAGGTTACCGCGAAAATGCTTCGACATTACGATGAGGTAGGGCTTCTAAAACCATCAAAAATCGACCCTTTCACTGGCTATCGCTGCTATGACCCTGAGCAAGCTCATTATTTAAATTGGATCATCATACTTAAAAATCTTGGATTCTCTCTGCATGAGATCAAGGAAGCTTTAATCGCACCTACCGAAACCTCAAAAATTATTAACCAGTTGATACGCAAGCGCATTGAGATTACCTCTGCTTTAAATGAGCAAATACAGAAGAAAATCGCAATTGATCGACTCATCTTAATATTGGAGAAGGAAGGGTTTAATATGGATAAACAAGTTCATTTGCTAAAAATCGAACAAACGAGCGTCCATGAAATCAAAAAGAACATTCCCAATATGGAAATGTTTCTGGAAACAGCTGCTAGTATCACGGAATTATGCGCAGAAAATGATGATATTGCCGTTTTTCGATTTGACATCAGCCACTTCAAGCAGGTCAATGATGATTTTGGCTTTGATGTTGGTGATCGTGTCATTGTCGCTTGTTTTCAAATCATTGAATCTAATATCAAAGCTTTTTTAAGTCAGGCAGCCATTGGCCGTGCTCATGGCGATGAATTCGTTGTATTTGCCAAAGCCGGAAAGGAAGAAATCCAAAAAACTGCCCAAGCTATTATTGATGATATGATAAACTTTGATTTTTCAAGTATTGGCTGCAACAAAAACATGGGCTGCTATATCGGTGGATTAGTCGCAAATTCCAAAAATGTTACCAATATACGGAGCATTATCGAAGACTCCATCGAAGTTATTAACCATGCAAGAAAAATAGGGACAAACGCCATCGCGATAGAATCGTACAGCATATGAACGTATATCAGCCCTTTTGCTTTACGCAAAAGGGCTTTTTTAAGTCGATATGAATAGATGTTCTACTTACTATTCGTTCTCTATTGTTTTCAAAAAAGAAAGCACCGCAGCATTCATCTGCTCTAGCCCCGGTTGTTCAATTGGAAAATGGCCTGCCCCTTCTAAAGCTACATATTCCTTTTTACTTTTTATTTTTTCAAAAAATGGTTTGCTGAAGCTATACGGAGTCATAGGATCCAATTGAGGATGGACGAGCAAAACCGGACAAACATCAAAATGCTCAGGTTTTATTGCAGGTTTCATATTTAAGAACGTTCTTAATAAGCGCAAAGGGATCTTCGTTCCTGCGGCATGAGCATCATTCATAATAAGCTTGGTCAAATCGACATTGTTCGTAATTAATTTCATACGAGATACACGATTAACAGAGATATGTAAGGAATCTAACAGCTTAGGAAAACTGTCCATCGAAAATTTCCCCAACCGGCTAATGAGTTTGTTAGGAGCTAATTGATCACGAACGCTGGAATCACTCGTATCAACAAAAGTTGTTGCTATTAATCCTTTCACTTTCTTACTCTGTACAGCGGTGTGATAAGCTAACATGCCTCCTATGCTAGTACCCAGCAAGATAATCGGTTTACCGTCTTGCTTCAATTCCTCATCAATCAATGCCGTAAGGATGTCAATCCAAAGTTGATAATCTAATTGTTTTGTCGATTTTGTATAGCTTAAGCCATAAGGCGGCAGATCCGGAGATACGACTTCGTAACCGTATGTTTGCAGTATTCGTGCATACGGAGCCAGCAATCTGCCATTCCCGCCAGCGCCATGGATGAAAATAATTTTTAATTTTGCATCCGGAGCAGGCATTCGATCCAGATGAATATGAACATTGTTCCAAGTCATCCATTCTTCTTTTGGAAATCCGTTTTCATTTATCTGCATTTCTTCAGGAAAAAACTTCTGATATTGCTTCCAGTAATCCACCGATTGATTATAGGTTTGAGGCGTATTCATGAATTTAAAAATCCCTCTTCCTTGATTTAAGTCAATGACCAGTCATACTCCTCCTAGTTAAAATGAAAACAATACAGGATCTATAGGAGGCTATCTTATGACTATCACCGTACAAGAAAAATCAAATCAGCGAACTGCTGCTCTAACGGCTGGCATTTCACTCATCATCATGACTCTTGCCTCATTTTTTTCCTATGGCTTTGTCCATGGGAGCCTTATTGTGGAGGGCGATGCCAGCACCACATTCAACAACATCGTATCATCAAATAACCTCTTCAAAGGAGAAATCTTTGGCTGGGTCATCATTATGATTTCTGACATTCTAGTCACCTGGGCTTTTTATGTGTTCCTAGAGCCATTGAATAAAAGCCTTTCCTTGCTAGGTGCATGGCTCCGTCTTACCTATACGACAATACTCGGTATTGCCATTTTAAACTTGATTCTTGTATTTCTGCTCTCGAAAAATACAGACCAGTCGGTCTCATTCAACATCGAACAAACGCAATCACTTATGATGCTATTTCTTGAGGCATTCCAATCGATTTGGTCTATTGGTTTGATCGTTTTTGGCGGGCATTTGTTCATTGTGGGCTATGTGGCTTTAAAATCAAACCGTATTCCTAAAGTGATCAGCATTTTATTGCTGCTTGCTTCAATAGGCTATATCGTCGTTCACCTTAGCAAAACGTTTCTTTCACAATACGATGGGGTAATTGATGTACTTAATGTCGTATTTATGGCGCCAATGATTGCAGGAGAGCTAGGCTTTGGAGTTTGGCTGCTGCTCAGAGGAGGAAAACTTCCCAAAAGTGAAAAATAGCTTCCTTAACTATCGCTGGTGTTGACCCGTTTCTTGATTCTGCTTAATGACTCTGGCGTTATGCCAAGATAGCTTGCCAATTGATGTTGGGGTACACGATCGACGAGATGAGGCCTTTTTCGTAATAGCGCTTTGTAGCGTTCTTCAGGTGCAGAAGCAATGAATGATGTCAACTCATCTTGCACCTCACCCAGATTTTCTTCTACCATTATGCGTACCATTGATTCGAGTTGTAAGTGTTTATTGAACATGCCTTTTTCATCATCGAGCTCCCCAACCACCAATATACAATCTTCAAGGCAAGTTAAGGTGTACGCGGACGGCTTATTTTGCTGATGACGATTAAAAATCGATACGGCTTGCTCTTCTGTGAAAAAATTCGATGTAACCTCTTTTCCCGCTTCATCTATTAAGTGCTGTCTGACAATGCCCTTCAGCACGAAATAACACTTTGTGGGAACATCTCCTTGTCTAAGGAGTACTGTTCCCTTTTTATATTCCTCGATAAGGATGTCATCAACGATAGCCTGTTGTTCCTCATCGCTAAGAGACGTGAATTTAGTCATATACTTAAACAATATGCTTTTCATTTCGTTATCCTTTCATCAGTACCGCTTTACGGTTCAGCATATCATCTAGAAAGCCAATTTTAAAGCGCACCTGCCCTTAAAATAATTCAAAGCGCCTTGCTTGCTGCAACCTTATTATTGGGGATTCGAAGCTTCCGTTTATGGGTCGTAAATAATATGAAGTACCCCAGCGTTACGAGGATACAGATTAGAATGTCAACGGCAATCAGGTTCTGATAACTCCCAAAATAATCGAAAGATAAGCCTCCAATTAAAGCCCCCACTATACCACCTCCCTGATGGAATAGAAGAAGGACTCCCGTATGTTTTCCTTTTCCTTTTGCAAATTCATTAATGACAAGGATTCCTCCCGGTACTGCGGTTAAGTAAGTAATTCCGAACGCGATTGCAAATACAATGGGTGAGCTTCCCAAGTGCATAAAGAGGAAAACAAAACCCAAAATACGTATGCCATACAATATGGACATCATCATTAATTTATTGTATCGATCTAGAAAATAGCCGCAAATGAGAGCCCCCGTAATTTCCATAATGCCAAGTATACTCATGGATAAGGCGAGCATACTTGGTGACACTTCTGCCAACTGATGTATAGCTACCAAGTTCATTTCGACGGAACCCATATTAATACCGCAGGTAAACAGCGCAATAGCGACAACGACAAAGATAGGAAGATAGACAAATTTCTTAGGTGATGTTGTTACTTTAAGCGGTATRTCATGCTCTACGCCCTCTACTGGATGATCCGTTTGAGCTTTATTTATATTTTGCTGTTGAGAGCTCTTAATTCCAAGCCAAATAACAGGTAATGTCACAACTATTCCTAGGGCAAAAGAAGCCATAAAGGCATCCTTCCAAGTCAGCCATCCCGCGGATACGAAAATTGGCGTAATAATCGCTAATCCTACAGAGGAAGCACTCCCAAGCAGTGCCATTGCTTTAGCACGATGATGCCTAAACCATTCAAACATCAATATATAACTTGTCGYCAGCCCAATACCAGCTAAACCAGAGATTACACCATATCCAATGAAAAACAAGATAGGCTGGTTCCCTAACACGACAACGCCAGTACCCAAGGTACTCAAGACTGCACTTATAAACAATATCCTTTTTGCACCGTAACGATCTACAAGCCAGCCACCCAAAGGAGCGCATATCGCTGTAATTAATAAATTAGTCGACCATGCCATCGAAATAAATCCCCTGCTAATCTGTAAATCCATTGCTATTTGCACCTGAAAAAAAGACATGCTGAACCTGGTCAATGCACCAATAAATCCAATAATCCAAAGAGACCCTAATCCAATCCATGCATAGCTGGATTCCTTAAACCATGTTGTGCCCATTATCGTTTCACCCCTGCCGCTCATAAAAGATACCGTTCGGTATCTTTTATGATAACATAGATGTTATGTTTTGCAAGAGTGCAAATTCGTTTGATATACTACGTGTACAAATACAGTTACGTACGAGGGGGATGACGATGGAGAAAGGTGAAAAGACACGCCATTACATCATAACGAAAGCCGCTGAACTTTTTAACCAAAAGGGATATTCGGGCTCATCCTTATCTGATATAACAGAGTTGACAGGCATTAAGAAAGGCGGCATTTATCGTCATTTTTCCAGTAAAGATGAGATTGCATATGAAGCCTTTAGTTATGCCGGGCGTATTGTTGGGGCTCAGCTTGCTCATGCAATCAGTCAGCAGGAAACGGCCTCTGGCAAGCTGCTGGCATATTTAAATATATACGAGAAAGTCGTTGAAGCGCCTCCCTTCATCGGGGGCTGCCCCCTCCTCAACACTGCTATCGAAAGCGACGACAGTCATCCAGGCCTACGCGAGAAAGCCCAGCAAGCATTGCAAGGTACGCTGGAAGCCAAAAGAAAAATTATATCCGAAGGTGTGCAAAGCGGTGAGTTCAAAGAAGACCTTGATATAGAGGCGCTGGCTACCTTCTCCCTTTCCATCATGCAGGGCGGCATTATGATGAGCAAGCTTGAAGGCAATAATCGGCATATCCGGATGAATATTAAGAGCTTTGCTGCTTATTTAAAAACAGCATGCTTACGCGAATCCAGTTAGATGATTTCAAGCCAAAAAAGAGCCTCGTGAGTAGTCACGAGGCTCTTCTTAATAATTTGTAATGAGCAAACATTTAGGAAACTTGACTACCGTTATTCCTTACGCCTCAACAGCTGTTTTTCGGTTCAGAGCTATTTTAGTTTCTTCTACTTCCTCGGCTTGCCCTACACGCTTAATGAAGAAGGAAAGCACCAGACCTACTACTCCGATTCCAATGATGACAAGATACGCATCGTTAATACCTTGAATAGAAGCCTCCATCATAATATGCTCCTTCGAAAAATTAGCCGCGTCGCCTGCTGCAGACATATCTAGAAGATGTGCCTTTGTCCGGCTAGCCATAACCGTAACAAGCAGAGAAGTACCTATTGCGCCAGCTACCTGCTTGATGGTGTTAGATATTGCAGTACCGTGCGCATTTAGTCTTGCTGGCAGTTGGTTCAGACCCGCCGTAGTGATTGGCATCAGGAACATTGCCATACCGAAGCGTCGTCCTGTGGACATCAGCACTAAATACGTATAGCTAGTCGAATCGGTCAGATTAACGAAGCCGATGGTTGTGATGATCGTAATAGCCATACCGATGATGGACAGCCATTTTGCCCCAAACCGGTCGAATAGCTTTCCTGTTACCGGCATCATAAGTCCCATTAGAAGCGCACCAGGGAGCATAAGCAGCCCTGACTCCAAAGCGGTGTATCCACGTGCACTCTGCAAATAGAGCGGAAGCAGCATCATATCTGCATACATGACCATGGTTACAGCAATATTAATAATGGTGGTAAGAGAAAACATGCTGTATTTAAACGCTCTTAGATCAAGAAGCGGATCCTTCGAAATCAGCTGTCTCCATGTAAACAAAATCAAGGAAACCACACCAATAACAATCGATGCAATCACTTCCGCGCTTGACCAGCCTTTGCTTCCAGCACTGCTGAAGCCATAAAGAACGGTACCAAATCCGACTGTTGACAGAATGACGCTGAAAATATCAATTTTAGGATAGGTTCGTTCAGCTACATTTTTCAGGAAAATATAAGCAACTACAATAATGAGGACGACAATTGGAAGCATTCCATAAAACATCGTACGCCATGAATAATGCTCCATGATATAACCAGCGACTGCAGGTCCAATTGCAGGAGCAAAAATAATAGACAATCCAACCATTCCCATGGCAGCTCCGCGCTTATCTGGAGGAAATACGGTCAGAATAACATTCATTAACAGCGGCATAATAATCCCCGCTCCAGCGGCTTGAATAAGGCGGCCAGTTAGCAAAATGTCGAAGTTAGGCGCAACTGCCGAAACAATCGTACCGACGAGAAAAATGATCATGGAAGACTGAAACAGCTCACGGGTCGTAAAACGCTGCATGAGGAATGCAGTGATTGGAATAAGTACCCCGTTAACCAGCATGTATCCGGTTGTCAGCCACTGCGCTGTAGAAGCCTCAATGCTAAAGTCAATCATCAACTCTGGCAGCGCAACGCTCATTATCGTCTGATTCAGAACTGCGATGAACGCACCCAGTATCATGACAAACAATAAGGGACCTTTCTTAATTGAATTACTGTCAAAAGCTAAACTTGTACTCATGATGTTCAATCCCTTCAAATTGTTCGTGAATTTAATAAACACTTTGTAGTATAATAAACTCAATGTAAAAGATTATAATTACATCGCGCCTAATTTACAAACTACAGATTTTTTGAAAATGTTTATTAGTTTACAGATCATCAGATTCTGTCGTCTATACCGAGAATAAACTACATAAATAACTATTCTTGTCGTTTAAATCATTTGTAGGGAAAGGAAATGAGTACCTATGTCAACAACATCACCGCGAATGGATCCACGTGTACTTCGCACGCGTCAATTAATTCGAGATGCCTTTGTAGATTTGCTGCAGGAGACGGATCTAGAAAAAATAACGGTGAATCGTATTGCGGAACGCGCGACCATCAATCGTGTTACTTTCTATCTTCATTACCGAGATATTCCGGAAATGCTTGAGAGATTATCAGACGACATGATTAATGAAATACATACTATTCTTCATGATATTAGAAATCAGCCTCGTTCTACTGATTTGGATTGGTCCATTTTGCTTAAAGTGCTCGAGCATATTGCTGAGAATTCTAAGTTTTATAAGGTTCTGCTCGCTTCGCAGCGCATACCGATCTTCACGGATAAGCTATCGAATTTAATTGTTGATCTTATCACCAGCAGAAGAGAGTACCAAAACAACAACTCATCTAAACCGGCCGTAATCGTATCCAAAGATATTGCAATCTGGTACGGCTCCTCCGCCTTTATTGGTACAATTGTCTGCTGGCTTCGCAATGATATGCCTTATACACCGCTTTTTCTCGCCAAGCAGCTCTCTCAGCTGTTCCGTTTGCATCAAAATACGGAACAGCTCGTAGATCTGGAATAACTTTTCCGAAAACATAAATAAGCTCTCAGTAGAACTGATTCGTTCGACTGAGAGCTTATTTATGTTTTCAGTATTGTTGCTTTAAATGCTATATGGTTGCGATGACATCAACACTCCATCATTGTTTTGTCTTGGACAGCATGTAGCTTTACCATCGCTAATCGCGCAATGGGTTGAATGACTAAGCTCTCTGCAATTAGTACAATTAAGAAGTTTCTTGGCCAGTTGGTTAAGAAGTTGCTAAAAATTTCTGAACTAAATCCGTTTCCTACAATATGACCAATAAGCGTCATACAAGCTGACATTCCTAGAACAGTAAATAAGATACGGAACATTATTTTGGAATTAAAGCTGTCCGTTGGTTCAGTAAATTTATCAACCAATTTTTCAGCGATACGGCCAATAAACACAGGCTCCAAAATCATGACAATAATCCACATGATCGGAAGCGTTTTAAGAATCATGAAGGCAACTTCTCCATTAAATTCTCGGGAAGCTAAAACTATATTTAATGACGTCATAAACAGAACGGTCAATGTACAAATAATTGCACCATACAACGCTCCCTCTTTTCCGTTTCTCGGCAATCTTGTTTCAAAGTTCATTCTTTTCTTCCTTTCAAAAGACATTTCTTTGTTTAATCATTCAATAAATACAGATCAGATACAGTCAACATAACTAATTTTCTGTATTAAAGGTCTTCAATACATTTGGCAACATTTTAGCGATCGTTTTTAAGGGAGCTGATGATTTTTGCGTTAAACAAAGCAGCATAGCACCTTCGATTGTAGCAGTCATCATCAAGGCAATAGCAGCAGCTGATTCATCAGAATAACCTTCAGCTATAAGTTTCACATAGTAAATATATTGAATATTTTCATACAGCACACTGCATGCTTTGCGGACAGGCTCACTCACTGTGGCCATTTCACTGACAATACTGCTAAATGTATAACCGGTAATCGTACCTTCTGTTTCTAAGTTGTGAATTAGTTTTTCGATCATGCCTTGTGTGGCTTCTATGGTTGATGGATACCTTCTAAAAATATTTTCGATATCTGTCGTAATGGCTTCGTTTAAAGCTTGCAAACAAGCAATTAACAGCTCTTCTTTACCATTTGGAAAATGATGATACAGCGCTCCTTTTGTAACGTTGCAGACTTTTAAAAGTTCATTCAGACCTACACTTTTGTATCCCTTTTGCTGAAATAGGACGGTAGCCTTCTCAATGATTAGCGATTTTGTATGCAATTTAAAACACCTCCCCCAAAACCATACCGACTGGTCTGTTTGGTATTATAACAAAATATTTATCCCCGATGTAAGTGTTTTTTTACACTTCATTCCGAATATTTTTGCGCCGGACGCCTTTCGCTCTTCCGATATGCCTTCGGCGACATTCCATTCCACTTTTTAAATACCTTGTTGAAATAGCTTTGATCGTTGAAGTTCAGCCATGCTGCGATATCGGTAATCGGGTAATCGGTCAGTGTGAGCAGCCTCTTCGCTTCCTCAATCCGTTCACGCTGGACATACTCGGAAATAGTCAGTCCAACCTCCTTCTTGAACAAGCTCGACAAGTAGTTGGGGCTAAGATTCGCACTCTCGGCTAGCCGTTCAAGAGTAATGTCACCGTATAAATGGTTAGCGATTTCGTGAAGACTATCCTGTATTGCGGGTGAGTAGTGACCCCGGCGAACCTCCGAGACCCGGTCAACGAAGTCGAACAGCACCTCAGTCATGATGGCGCTTATTGCTTGCAGCGTATCCTTCTCTTCCAGCTGCTGAATATAGAAATCACTCAGCGTAAACGCATCCTCCTCGTGCATTCCTCCTTCAATTGCAGCTCGGCAAATCAGGGCGATTCCCGTAATCATCAGGTTCTTCTCGCTTCGAATCCTGCTCCGCTTGGCCAGCACGCCAAACTCGTCCTCGGCAATAATGGATTCCATGACGAATGTTCTTATTCTCTCCCGCTCTCCGCTACGCACATAATGCAGCATGACACGCTCATGCGACAGGTTGGCGTGCAGCATACCGCTGCGACGTCTTCGCGACAGCTCAGCATCCGGCTCTTTCTTCTCCACAACCGGTTCCTGCATCGACATTGCATCCGCTAGAAGACTGATCGACGAATCAACGAGCTGCCTGCGAAGTACATAATAAATCATTCGGCTACATGCGGCTATGCGCTCCGTGGAGAGCAGCGCAATCTCTTCGTACAACTCCAGCAAATGCCTCCGGTTATCAATGGGGAGGGAGCTTATTGTCTCGTTCCATTCACCCTCTTGCGGCTTCTCATTCATGTACGGACCAACAACAAGCGTACCAGTAAGCTGGTTCTCATCCATCGCATTCACAAAAAAATATTGGAGACGTGATCGGGTAAAATGAACCGGCTGCTCTGCAGCATAAAGCGCATAAGCGTAGCCGGCTACCTGTTCACGAATGGATGTAAAGTAAGGATTAGAGTGAAGCGAACGGTCTACAAACTCCGCTTCAATTGTCCGACCCGGATGAATGATAAATACAGGGATTTCAATCACATCAGAGAGAAGCTGGCCAAAAACAACCAGCTCAGAGAGCTTATTCATACGAACCTCCATTGGGTACGATTAAGGTTAAAAAAGTAGATGATAAGAAAGTACTACAAATCGTTGAAAAATACAATTTTCAAAAATGAAAGCGCATTACAATGAAGAAAGCAAAGATCCTTTGCTATTACACTCGAAAGGGATGAACTCATATGTTGGAAAATAAAATAGCTATCGTTACTGGAGCAGGGAGCGGCATCGGCCGTGCAAGCAGCTTGAAAATGGCCAGCAACGGCGCAACGATTGTCGCTGTTGATTTTAATCAGGAATCCGGTCAAGAGACGGTTCGAATGATTCAGGAACAGGGCGGCGAAGCCATCTTCGTACCGGCCGACGTGTCAAAAAGCGAGGATGTTCAGCGTTATGTAAAAGCAGCCGTCGATACTTACGGGCGTATCGATATTTTCTTCAACAATGCCGGCGTTGTACAGAAGTTCTCGAAGCTCGCGGATATTGATGAGAACGAGTTCGACCGAATTATGAACGTTAATGTCCGGGGCGTCTTCCTCGGCATGAAATATGTATTAAAGGTAATGGAGGAGCAAGAAAGCGGAACGATCATTAATACCGCTTCGACAGCTGGGGTCAAAAGTGAGCACAGCGCATCCGCTTATTCCGCAAGCAAGCATGCGGTTGTCGGCCTGACGAAAGGTGCGGCAATCGAGTATGTGAAAAAATGTATCCGTATCAACGGCATTTGTCCAGGTGGTGTGGAAACGGCTCTGACGAAGAGCGTAGAACAGGCTTTCATGTCCGGTGGATATGTGCCAGAGGAAGTCGGAAATATGCGTATGGGCCGCTATGCTAAGCCGGACGAGCTGGCGGAGGTCGTCACATTCCTTGCTTCCGATCGCTCCAGCTACATGACGGGCTCCATCGTACTGGTCGATGGTGGGCTGACACTTTAAACGAATGAGAATGCGTCTTTGCTGAATTCAAACCGTTCAAAGTATACGCCAATAAGGTTCCCCCCATCCAGACTATAGTGAAAATAGGGCATCCCCAATACGGGTATGCCCTATTATTCTTGGCTTTACAGTTGTAACTCCGTCTACTCTTCTTCCCCCAAAAACGACCCCAAGCAGCTATTTTTTCAACTTTGATATAACCATATGTTTGAAACTGTCATGACCGCTGGCAGCGCTGTTTCATCCACCGCCACATTGTCATACCAGCCCCCAACAGCAAGGTTAAGCACCAAATAAAAAGGCTCGTCAAAGGGCATAATGCCCGGCTCCATAGGGCGCTCGGCGAAGCAATGCCCATCTACCAGCCACCTTATGGAGCCAGCATCCCATTCCAATGAATAATCACGGAATTCGTTAATGGTTCCCTGTTCAAGCTGGTAGGAGAACTCATCGGTAACCTTATGGTCCCAATCCTTCCCGTAGTGCAGCGTTCCGGATACTTGCCTCGGCAAGCGGCCTTTAGCTTCCATAATGTCAATCTCGCCAGAGGCAGGCCAAGGACCGTAAGCCTGATGCTGCGGGAGCAGCCATATGGCAGGCCATAACCCCTGTCCCACTGGCAGCTTTGCGCGAACGATAAGCTTTCCATAGCAAAAGGAGAGATGGTCTTTTGTATCTATACGGGCCGAGGTGTACGCAAATTGTCGACCGTCTTGTTCAATGACTTCAAGTCGCGCGCATAGGTTTAGCCCCAACTCATCGATATATAGATTGTTAGTATGTCCGGTATAAAACTGCTGTTCCCCATTGCCCCAGCCCGGGTCTATTGGTTTGCCATCATTATCAAGCAAATCGTTGCCAAGGCGAATGTTCCATGCGCTCAAATCGGTGTTTCTATTTAAAAAATCCTGCTCCCATAAAAGCTTGCTCATCCCATGCACACTCCCTTCATTTATTCACAGCATACTTAATTTTGACGCCCAGTCAAACAAATCCAAAAAAATGGGATAGGGTCAAAAATCATGGCCTTTTTTTCCTAGGTCTATTTTCATACGATGAAAAGGAAGGGGGCGCAGAACATGTTTCAATACAGGACGGGACAAATAAAAACTTTTTTTAGGCAGTGGCAATTGCAAAGCATGGTAATCCCAGGCATTATATGGATGTTCATCTTTTGTTATATTCCAATGTTTTGGCTGATTATTGCATTTATGGACTTCAGTATCGCCAAGCCCATGCTGCAATCACCCTTTGTAGGGCTGAAACACTTTCAAGATTTTATTACGGATGACCGTTTTTGGCGCTCGATCCGCAATACTCTAGGGATGAGCAGCATCAAGCTGCTGCTAGGTTTTCCCATTCCCATCTTTTTCGCCCTGATGCTTAATGAAATACGGACGATTCGATTTAAGCGCACAGTACAAACCATTTCATACCTGCCGCACTTTATTGCCTGGACCATTTTTGGCGGCATTATGCTCAATTGGCTGGGCGAGGGCGGTGTCATCAACCAACTGATGATGGCGCTCGGACTGCAGGATCGCGAAATTCTGTTTAATAGTGACGCTAAGTATTTTTGGTGGATTACCTATTTCTCCGATACGCTGAAGGAAACGGGCTGGAGTGCCATCATTTATATCGCTGCAATCGCTGGCATTGATCCAGGGCTATACGAGGCAGCGGAGCTCGATGGCGCCAACCGTTGGCAGCGGATGTGGCATATTACCATTCAGAGCATACGTCCTACCATCGCTATTTTGTTCATCCTCGCTGTCAGTGGGATACTCGGCAGCAACTTTGAACAGATCTTTATGTTGAAGAACAACATGAACATGAAGATGGCCGAAAGCCTGGATTTATACATCTATAATATGGGCTTGGTATCTGGGCGCCATTCCTTCTCAACAGCCGTCTTGTTTGTCCGCTCCATTGTGGCGTTAGGACTATTATTTTTAGCCAATTACACATCCAAGAAATTAACTGGCGACAGCATTTTTTAAGAAAGAGAGGGCAGATACATGGAAAGACGCAGAAGATTGCGGCGAATTGGAGTATTTGAGGTGTGCAATGCGCTGCTGATGCTGGCAGTTTGCTTCATAACACTGTACCCGATGTGGTTTGTATTTATAAATTCACTTAATGCACCGGAGCAAGCCATGCTGGGCACCGTAAACTGGTTTCCAGAGGAATTTTCACTAGCCAGCTACAGTGTTGTATTCAATGATAAAAGTCTAATGCACGGCTTCTACATTACTACGCTGCGCACGGTGATAGGAACAGCGGTACATGTGTTATTTACCGCCATTGTAGCTTATGGAATGAGCAAATCCAACTTAATCGGCCGCAAAATCTATCTCAAAATCGCCTTGATTACGATGTTGTTTTCAGGCGGCTTAATCCCTTCCTTTATTCTGATGACGAAGCTGGGCCTTTACGACAGCTTTTGGGTATTCATCATCCCGGCTATGTACACTTTTTTCAATATGGTTATATTCATGAGCTTCTTCCGCACCATTCCCGACAGCTTAGAGGAATCCGCAAAGGTAGATGGTGCTTCTGATTATGGCGTTCTGTTTCGAATCGTATTGCCTAACAGCATGGCCGTACTGGCTACCATATCGCTTTTCTCAGCCGTCTATCACTGGAATGATTATTACCAGGGTGTGATCTACATCCGCTCGCAGGATCAGCTGCCTATGCAAACCATACTGTACAAAATCATTGCGGAGAACTCCATGTCCTTCATGCAGCAGCAAGCCATGGCTCAATTCGGCGCAAGACTGCCTGGCAACTCCATCAAATTTGCATCGATGATGGTGGCAACGCTGCCAATTCTCGTGTTCTATCCCTTTATTCAGCGCTATCTGGTCAAAGGCGTAATGATTGGCGCGATTAAAGGGTAAGTGCTGTGCGTTTCTCTAAGCGATCGTTAGCGAGGCGTATGGGACCTATAAAAAAACAGTAAAGAAAGGGTGTTCATATCATGAAGCACAACCTCATCAAGCTAAGCATGGTAATTGTTTTAGCCGTAATACTTACATTAGGCTTGGCCGCATGTACCAAATCGGAGAATAACGAAAATAAGCCGACCTCAACCCCTGCGGAAAGTACCGAGCAGCCACAAGGCGAATCAACGCCGAGCCCCGAACAGCCTGCTTGGCAGCTGGATACCAGCCCAGTCGAACTCTCGTGGTTCGTAGGCGCATCCTGGTATGCCCACAGCTGGGGAGAGAGCTTGACTTCCAAGTACGTAACCGAAAAAACAGGCGTCAATATTAAGCTCGAAGTTCCTTCTGGTGAAGCGAATGAGCATATTACCTTGATGATGACCTCTGGCAAGCTGCCAGACTTAATTTCTATGGGCTCTTGGGAAGACGCTGTCAAGAAACTATGGGAAGGCGACCATGTTTATGCTTTAAATGAATTGGCAGAGCAGTATGATCCCTACTTCTTCAAGGTGGCGGGAGACGGCACACTGAAGTGGTATCGTCAAGAAAATGGCAATACGTATGGCATTCCGAATGACTCATATAGCCCTAATCTCATGCATGAAACAGGCATGACAGCCGCCAATCAAACCTTTTTGGTGAGAAAAGATCTGTACGAGGAGATGGGCAAACCAGATTTGAGCACGCCGGAGGGCTTTCTAAATGCACTGCAGCTGCTCAAGGATAAGTATCCCGAGTATAAAGGCCAACCGATTAGTCCCTTCTTTGCACAGGGGAATGTTCCTTATGGGATGAGTGAATACCTGCAAAATCTACTCGCTGTTCCGCATGAAAAAGACGGCAAAGTATACGACCGCATTACCGATCCAGATTACCTCACTTGGCTGAAAACCTTCCGCACAGCATACGAGCGCGGACTGATTAATGTAGATTTCCTAGTGGACTCCGATACGCAAGTAGAGGAAAAAACGAACAACGCCCGCTACTTCATGATGATTCGCGAATGGACGGGAATGACGGCTGTCAATCCGATGCTGGCCGCTAGCGGGAACCCGGATTCCAACTACATTGCAGTAGATGGACCGCAGAACAGCAAGGGTGATTCTGCGAAGCTGTTCCCTGGCAACATGGACGGCTGGATGGTTACAATGATTAGTAAATCGACTAAAAATCCTGAACGTGCTATCCGCTTCCTGACGTATCTAGCTAGCGAAGAAGGCCAACGAGATTTATTCCTTGGCAAGGAAGGCGAGACGTGGGAAATGGTGAGCGGCAAGCCGCAGCTGAAGGCTGAAATGGTGAAATTGCTTGAAACTGATATTGAAAAGTTTGAAAAGGAATACGGCATTATGGATACCTACTGGATGATGCGGAACCCTGTTATTATCAACCAATGGAGACCGGAGAAAGCTCCCGTCATTAAGCAAATGGAGGACTTCGCCAATGCGCAGGCCGATATTGACAGCGGCATCTACAAAGGCTTAGATCCACTGGGTGATTCTGAGGTAGCGGTAGCCTGGTCACGCATCTCTCAAAATTGGGAGGAAGTGCTGCCTGAGCTGATTACGGCTAAGGATGAAGCAGCCTTTGATAAAATCTTTGATAATTTTCTTGCCCGCCGCGTGAGTTACGGTTTCGACAAGGTGATGGAATATCGCCAAGCCGAGCTGGATGTACGAAAAGCAAAAATGGCGGAGTAATTACACCTATATCCCATTTACTGCCGGCTGCCGAAATGGTGGCCGGTATTTCCGACTTTACTTACACATTTGTAAGTAACGCCTTGTTACCTACCAGCCGGTTTGTAATATATGGTATATTACGGAGGTAGGGAGGGCCGTTAAATGAAGTATATGCTGACCAAAATGAGAAAGCTTTACCGCAATGCCCGCATATCCCAAAAGCTGTTTCTAGCCTTTAGCCTAGTCATTGCGATCCCTGCCATTTTGGTGTCCTTTTTATTTATCCGTATACAGGAAGCCCAGTTATACAAAGACGCTATGGCCACCGGCAGCAGCCATGTCGCACGGCTGAACGAACAGCTGCGCAGCAAAATGGACATGTTTGAAAACGCTTCCTCAACAGCGCTGACACAAAAGGCATTCGTGGATTTTATCCACTCAAATATGCGCGGGGATGGCCTCCGCCTCGTGAAATTTAAACAAAATCAATTTGAGCAGATGCATAATATCATCGAAAGCCATGAGATGATCAGTGAGCTCAGCTTTTATGTCGATAACCCTAACCTGTTCGAAATTTGGCCTGAAATTTATCATTATGACAAGTTTTGGCCGCAGGATTATTGGGAGACCCTTCGAGATGAAGGCGGCGCAGCATACCGCCTGTTTGCTTTTAAGGATGGCGAGCATACGCTAGCCTATTATCGATTGGTACGGCTTCAAGGCCAGCAGAACAAGTTTCCTACCATTATGGAAATTCGTGCCGAGCACAGCGTATTTTTCAACGACCTGCTGGAGGAGAGCGGAGGGGATTTCTTCTCGGTTGTCATGGACGGAACAAACCCTTCAAAAAATATATACAATCCGCAGCATCTATTTTCTCAAACCGCTGGGGAGGGGCTGAACAGTATCCTTGGCAGCATTCACCGGCAGCTGGACGTACTTCAACAGGATAGCCCCATGAAGGTCCAAGTAGGAGATCAAACCTACTACGCGCTTTATCGTTATATTGCTCCACTGAACGCTTATGTTGTGGATATTGCTTCCCATCAAGCACTGATGAAGGGTCCGCGCAGCTGGTATGCCTTTGTGGTAGTAATTGCTTTATGTGTATTGCTCCTTATCATGCTGCTCGTATCGCATACGACCCGGCGCATTTTCCGCCGATTGGACAGCGTATTATCTTCTATGCGTCAGGTGCGTAAAGGCCAATTGGATGCGAAGATTAATATCGGCCTAGATGAACACGAGACCGGTGATGAAATCGATGAGGTAGCCATCAGCTACAACAAAATGCTGGACGAAATTRGTCGTCTGATGACGCAGGTGGTGGATAAGCAGCTCATTGCCAAAAACGCACAGCTGCACTCGCTCCATTCGCAGATCAACTCACACTTCTTGTATAACGCGCTGGAATCCATTCGGATGCTGGCGGAGGTTCAGCAGCAGCCTGCAATCGCCGATGCGCTCGTATCATTAGGCTCACAGCTGCGCTACAGCATGCAATGGCGAAGCGATACCGTCGCCCTCCGTGAGGAGCTCGCCAACATTGAAAGCTATATCAAATTCATTAACTTTATGGAGGGCGGCAGCATCGTATTGACGGCGGATCTCCCGCAGGAGGTGCTTCACTATGCTATTCCTAAAATGTGCATGCAGCCCATCGTTGAAAATGCGGTTCATCATGCGGCACCTTTAGGCGGCAGTGTACACATACAAATGACCGTAAAAGTCGAGAATGACAGCCTATTACGAATTGAGATACGCGATGACGGTGCGGGTGTTGATCCGAAGATGCTGGCTAGCCTGCAAGCTGTGCTGAGCGGCGATTCAGATACGCCAATTGTGACCAGCAAAAACGGCCTCGGCCTCGAAAACGTGCATAAGCGCCTGCAGCTTCATTATGGCAAGGGCTGCGGTCTTTCAATTGACAGTGTGCAGGGCGCCTATACCTGTGTAACCTTACGTTTGCCTTGGGAAAATGTGAATCTTGGAGGATGGTAGGGCATGATCAATATTCTAATTGTAGATGATCAAAAGCACATACGCGATGGCCTGCAGGCCATGCTGCGCCAATTTCCACTGCAGCTTGATGCTATTTATTGTGCCGCTAACGGAATTGAGGCGCTGCACTTATTGCGTCAGCATAACATTCATCTGGTGATTACCGATATTATGATGCCGGATATGGACGGACTAGCGCTAATGGAGCAAACCAAAGAAGAGCATCTCAACGTGGATTACCTCATAATTAGCGGCTATAGTGATTTTGCTTATGCCCAGAAAGCCATTGGGCTTGGGGCAAAAGGCTACCTGCTCAAGCCGGTAAAACGGGAGGATCTGCTTACCGCAGTGGAGCATATTGGTCAGGAAATAAAGGCGCGGCAAGCCCTTTCCCGCAATATGGAGCATATGTCCCGCCGCGCTGAGGAGACAGACCGTAAAGAGCTTTGCATGTTTATGCAAGGCGCAGTGAACGATGAGGCATGGATTCGGCAGGTTCAGCAGCAAAACCCAAAACTCTGGCACAATTACCGTCTGTGCCTGCTGCGGGAAGAACTGTGGATCAACCAACCGGGGGCAGACAGTGCCCATAGCATCGAATCTATTGCTTACCGTGTCTATGGCAGCCAGGGATATATATGCCTGCAGCACCGCCCATACCTGATTCTTGCGGTCGATGCGGCCACAGATACGAATGCTTTGCCTGCTGCACTTAAGGCAAGTCAGATTGATGCCACAGCGGCTATGACTGGACCTCAGCAAGGCCTAAAAGGGCTTCCCAGCAGCTATACACAGGTGCTTGAACTATATCGCCATAGCTACTTGTTCCCTGATAAGATGTGTATCCTACCCGCGCATATGGAGAGGCTGGAGTCGCAATGGGAAATTCCCTATGAAGAGCTATATGCCCTGTTTCAGCTTATTGGCACCAAAAACAGCGGGAAGATTGCCCAAGGCATTTCTACGCTATTCCACAAAAATGTGCTGCAGCGTTACCATATACGGTACACGCAGCAGTTATGCAGCGCAACGGTGCAGATGCTGGAGGAGTATGAGCGGGTGATCCGTCCCTACATGGGGGAAGAGACGCTTGATATTGAATGCTTGCGGAATCTATTCGATTATCCGGGCATTCGAGATTATATTCAGGCGCTGCAGCAGCAACTGCTTCGGCTAAATCAGTTTTATTATGATTACAAGTGCAGCTATCGCAAAACGCAGGACTTAAATGAAGCCATTCGTTTTATACACGAGTGTTACCATAAGCCGCTGGACCTAGCGATGGTTTCCAACCATGTGTCGCTTAATTACGCCTATTTTTCCAACCTGTTTAAAAAGAATATTGGCAAAGGCTTTGCAGAATACCTACGCGATGTGCGACTAGATAAGGCCCGCCGCTTGCTAGCCGAAACCGATCATAAAATTATCGAGGTAGCCACCATGGTTGGCTATGAAAGCTACAAAAGCTTTACAAGGGCATTTCGCGATGTTATGAATATGCAGCCCACGGAGTACCGGCAGCTGATGCGGCGGAAGCTTGAAAGAGAAGGAAAATATCAGGGCAAAGCACTATGAGCCTTCAAAAATAATCAAAATCCAAAAAATTGGGTCATAACAAAAACAAATGGACCTTTCCAGCTGTTAATTGTATTCGATAGAATAAAGGTGCACTCCAATGTAAGCGGTTTCCTCCGAGTACTTACACAATCAATTGCCTCAAAATAAAAGGAGCCGCAGGGGTAACCATATTTTATTGAAGGAGGACAATAATGAAGGTACTTCACCATTCACAGAAACGGTTTAAGCAGAAGGTACTGAGCTTGTTCTTGGCGGTAGCGATGATGGCGAGCGTCGGGCTATTGCCATTTTCGAAAATTCAAACCGTCGATGCAGCAGGCACCACCGTTACCTCTATGGCTTACTTTTCAGCAGCAGATGGGCCTGTCATTTCAAAATCAGGGGTTGGGCAAGCGAGCTACGGTTTCGTTATGCCTATATTTAACGGGGGCTCCGCCACATGGAACGATGTTTCCAATGACGTAGGCGTCAATGTGAAAGTAGGGGGCAACTGGGTCAATATTGACAGTGCCAGYGGCTACGTCTATAACCAAAACTGGGGGCATTGGAACGACAGCGGCACGTATGGCTACTGGTTCACTCTCTCCGCAACAACAGAAATTCAGCTGTATTCTAAAGCTAATGGAACGACTCTTAACTACACGCTTGTATTTCAAAATATAAACAAAACAACGATTACGGCTATGACCCCTACCCAAGGGCCACAAATTACTGCAGGCTTTACAGGAGGTGCAGGCTTTACTTATCCTACCTTCAACAATAATCCAGCCATTATTTATGAAGCCATAACGGATGATTTGAAGGTGTTTGTAAAACCTGTAAACAGCAGCACTTGGATTGATATCAACAATAATGCTACCAGCGGCTGGATCTATGATAGCAACTTCGGCCAATTCACCGAAGGAGGCGGCGGCTTCTGGTTTACGGTAACCGAGTCTATTAACGTAAAACTTGAATCAAAAACCTCTTCGGCTAACGTCATTTATACGATAACCTTTAATCAACCCGTTCGAAATTCATATGTCATTACTCCCTACGATGGAACAACCTTTACAGCAGATTCGAAAGGCGTCATAGGCATACCCCTGCCAAAAATTGATGGTGGCGCGCCAATAGGCACTGAGCTTGGAAAATTCGTCTACCAAATTAACATCAACGGGCAATGGGTGGATATGGCGAACTCCAGCCAGAGCGGATTCTCATATTCCGGCAATGGTTACAATAACATGTCCGATGCCAATCAGTGGGGATATTGGGCTGACTATATCTATGGCCTTTGGTTCCAGCCAATCCAGGTGAATATGCAAATTCGAATCGGCTACCCATTGAATGGGCAGGCAGGCGGAAGTGTTGGCAGCAACTTCGTTAACTATACCTTTATCGGGAATCCAGATGCTCCCCGTCCAGACGTATCCGATCATGACGATGTGGCAATCGGAACGCCAAGCGACCCAGCCATTGCGGGCATGAATCTCATCTGGCAGGATGAGTTTAGCGGTACAGTGCTCGATACGAACAAATGGAACTATGAAACCGGCTATTATATCGGTAACGATCCCAACAGCTGGGGCTGGGGCAATGCAGAGCTGGAGCACTATACCAATAGTACACAAAATGTATTTGTACAGGACGGCAAGCTGAATATCCGGGCGTTGAACGATCCAAAATCGTTCCCGCAGGATCCAAGCCGATATGCTCTATATTCTTCAGGCAAAATTAATACCAAAGATCATCTATCCTTCCAGTACGGCAGAGTGGATATTCGCGCGAAGCTGCCTACAGGCAATGGTGTCTGGCCCGCGCTCTGGATGCTTCCAAAAGATTCAGCTTACGGTGCATGGGCCGCATCTGGTGAAATTGATATTATGGAAGCCAAAGGACGTTTGCCTGGCACAACTAGCGGTGCCGTGCACTTTGGCGGACAATGGCCAGTGAATCGATATATTGCTGGGGAATATCATTTCTCGGAGGGGCAAACCTTTGCCAATGATTATCATGTGTATACGATGATCTGGGAAGAGGATAACATTAAATGGTACGTGGATGGGCAATTCTTCTTTAAAGTCTCCAGAGACCAATGGTACTCCGTAGCTGCACCGAACAATCCGAACGCTCCATTCGACCAACCTTTCTACATCATTATGAATCTCGCGATCGGCGGGCATTTTGATGGCGGTTTAGCTCCAAGTCCATCTGATATTCCTGCGACGATGCTGGTGGATTATGTGCGGGTTTATAAAGAAAACGGTGGCCAAAATCCTACGAACGTGCCTGTTACCGGTGTAACTTTAAACCAGAGCACTGCACAGCTGCAAGTAGGACAGAGTGTACAGTTAAACGCCACTGTTGCACCCTCTAATGCAACAAATAAACAGGTCACTTGGAGCGTTTCGGGTGCCAGCATCGCTTCCGTAAATCAGAACGGTGTGGTGACAGGGCTCGCTCCAGGAACAACAACGGTTACGGCAACAACGGTTGACGGCAACAAAACAGCCAGCTCTACCATCACGGTTGTACCCGCGCCATCAACCGTTATTGTCATTGGCGATGCGGTACGGGGCCTGAAAAAAGCGGGCAACAACTTGACGTTTTATGTGAATGGCGCAACCTTTGCCGATTTGCACTATAAGATAAATAACGGTGCACAGCAAAACGTAGCCATGACCTCATCAGGAAACGGCAACTATACTTACCCTGTAAACAACCTGCAATCTGGGGATACCGTCGAATACTTCTTTACCTATAATCCGGGACAAGGCGCGCTGGATACTCCTTGGCTCACCTATATTCATGGGGTAACGCAAGGAACACCGGAGTAAACCGGAGAATCCTGGCTAGACAATTCTTTACTGGCCTGCTAGGAGTAGCACGCGAGGTCATTTGATAGTTTCTTTAACAGGCGAGGGTGAGTCTTCCCCTCGCCTGTTCACTTTGCAGCCATCTCTCTCATTGGAGGCCAATGAGCAACTAAACATGGAGCAATCTCTTTTATAGAACCGGATTATCTGTCACTTGGAGATTGCGGTTGGCTGGATGCCCTTAGAGGAAAAGCATGCAACGAACGTCAATTATATCTAAGCACTGTTCGCTGTATCACTTATTTTTTTTTGAAAAAAGGCATCCAATGGGTGCCTTTTTTATCATTCTAGTTCCCAACCCGGCAGCCGTGTATCCATGCACTCATAATTCTTCAGGACTGCTCCCTGTTCGCAATCTGCTCTTGGGCGAGACGGATCATTTCCCGAACCATGGAACCGCCAATTTTACCACCGACATGGCCCACTGATTCCGTAGTCAAATGACCATTGTTTCCTGGATGCAAAGGCACTCCAAGCTCCTTCGCCACCTCGTATTTTACGTCGTCCGGTTGATTCGGATTCACGGCATAGCCTTCGCGTTTCATTACATCAGCTTTGAAAGCCTGCATCCCCTGTTCAACCCCAGGCACCGCATATTTTCTCCTTCTTCTTGCCATCATACAACACTCCCCTCGATATTTTCTTTCTAACTTGCCCGGAAGCACAAAAATTCATCCCTCTTCCGCATCAGCACGAGAAATGCAGGACCATCAAACAGTTGATAAACTGTTGAAATTTATACGCACGACCGCAGTGGAAAATATCTTGGAGAATCTTTGTTTTCCTCTATACTCGACTTCTATTGGCCACCTACCATGAAACATAGAAATTCGACCTACTTAGAGCACAGCTCAGCTTAACGGATCAATCGTCGAAAATTATAAAAGGAGCAGCCGCAGCATGCTCCTTTGTTTGTGTTCTAATGAATTCTTACTTCATTTTGCAAGAGCTTTATCCATTCATTTCGAGACAAAGATTAAATTTATTTTTCCAATAATCTCCTCATTCAATTTGACAGATGTATCTGCTAATAATTGGAGGAGCACGGATTCAACAAATCTTTGCGGTTGGCCTTCCTCGTCCAGAAGTACTAAGTTCTTGAAGCCTTGAATGATGCTGGGGAAACTCTAGGTTAATGCTGGTGCTTTGTCGGGTTCGACGCTAATCAAGCAGACGCTCGGCTCGTCAATGTTACCATGCCAGAGTCGGTCATCCTCCTTACGTAAAAATCGCCGTCCGATTCCCATCAGAGAACGTGAACGGCAACAATTTTGGAGTCATCACGTAAGTGGCAGTCCTTTAATAGACCAATTCCGCCAGCAGCTTCCCAAGTTTATCAAGCAACTGCTCATTAGCTTCTATGCAGATCGGCTTAGATTTTTCAAACTCTTCTTTATCCTTGAAACGTTGACGGAAGGTGACTCTGGTGCTGCCTTCAATGCTCTCGAAGGTAGCCGTTATCCGAAATTCGTGACCGGACACATGATCAATCACAATCCGCTCTGACGGTACGATTTCAACAAAGACGTTATGGTTAGGATAATCCACTCCATCCGGTCCATGCATGATGAACCGCCATGTGCCTCCCGGCCTGATATCACACACTTGATTCGTATTTGTGAAGCCTTGCGGCCCCCACCACTGGGCTATCAAATCGGGGGTTGTCCAAGCTCGAAACACGAGCTCCCGCGGGAAATAGTATTCGCGAGTAGTTATAAGTTCATTTTCAACTTTTGACATGTTCCTACTCCCCGTCTACTGTTTTTCCAAGTGCGTCCAACATGATGTTTGTACCATGCTCCCGTATTTCTAGCGTATCGTGTCCGTCAAAGAACGCACCTTGCTCCGTGAAAATCAGCTTTGTACCGTCCTCCACTTTAATAAGCTCTATCGTTGTAATCGAGACGGAGATGCGCGTGCTTCCCGAATTCAGCGTGTACGTGTAAACAATGCGCTGCTCTGGAACAAGCTCCTGATAGTAGGCGTCAAAGGTAAAAACTGGCCCTTCCGGCGGCCCGCCGCTGCTGTACTCACGCCCGCCGACCTGAAAATCGAAGATCTCTGGCTCCGAAAACCACTTCGCTTTGACAATTGGATCGGCCCATGCGTGATAAACCCTCTCCGGTGAAGCAGCATAAGTCCGCTCGACGACAAAAGTTCCATGTTTGACAAATCGTTCGTTCATTGATTTTCCTCCTTATGTTTTGGACTTCCACTCTCTTTGGCAAGAAAGTCCCCTAACAGGCTCAAATGTCGCTCCCAACTCATTTGCCGTTCAATGACCGGTTTCTCGAACTCCATCTTCATCGCTTGCAGAAGGCTCGTGAAATCTTCAACTGTTAATTCCGCTTGACCTTGCATAAGCTTGGATACATGTCTTAGCTGCTCCAATAGTTTCTGCTGTCGTTTGATCTGTTCTTTGATTTGATTGATCTGCAGGTTGACGATCTCAAGCGGGCTGATCTGCCCGCCACTTAAGGCCAGCTTAATCTCCTCGAGAGATAACCCCAGCTCCTTAAGCGATAATATCTGGTGCAAGCGTGATAAATTCGATTCACTATATAGCCGATGACCCGATTCTGTCTGGTCAGATGGCGATAACAAACCGATTTGATCATAAAAGCGCAGCGTTCTTACGGTCAACCCCGTCAGGTTGGCGAGATCCCCGACCTTCCAATGTTGCTTCATTAACCATCTCCGATCTTTGGCGCTAGCTATATACCGGTAGCTCTATTGTAAAACATTACGTTACGTAAGGTGCAAGTGGAATTGTATTTCTCTCCCAATCTTTTTTGCGTCGATGATTTTGAACACAGGTTATTTTGTCTAATGGCGAAAACTCCGCCGCGGCGCTATTTTATGCAATTGTAATAAAAAAATACGCTTGGGGTTCCAAGCGTATTTTTGTGTTTTTTTATTTTCTCTCTGCTTCAGACGAATATCGCTGCCGCTCGTTCCGCTTGATTTACTTCTGACTTTCCTGTTGGTTTAGCAAATAAAACAGATAATCGGTCGGGAACCCCGCATATCCTTGCTGCCTCAGCATCGCGGTCACATTGCCCCGATGATACGTCCCGTGGTTGACCACATGCTGCAGAATCTCAGAGAACCGCGTATTGAGACGACCGTAGTTCGGATGCTCGATCGTCATCTCCTTGTCCGGGTCTGGCGTTCGCTGCAGCAAATCTCGGTACTGTTCGGCGACGCCGGCGAACAGCTGCCGTGTCTCGTCCACTGTTTTGCCTTGCGCTTGCTCCGCCCACACCGACATCCTCGGAAAAATGTTCTCGTTCGGAACTCCCGCGAGCACACACAGATAAACCTGTTCGAACAAGTACATATGCCCGAACGTTTGTGACACGGACGGGAAAACGCTCGTTACTTCCGCATGGAACACATCTTTCGGAAGCTGCTCTAGATGTCCGAATAAACGCTCGTTCGCCCAAACGTGATAATCGTACAATTGATGAGATTGTTTAAGCATGGATACATCCACCTTCCTTTATTCATCGTCGTTCGGCTGCTGCAGCCTTTCCACTATCATACAACGGGTTTGCTGACAACTGTTGTCAGCGAAGTACAATCGGAATCGTCTGCATAATGTTTAGCAATTCCTATCGCTAATTCCTGAATGCGATATTTCAGATCCAGCGGCTCCCGAATGCGAATGGCCGTGCCGAACGTCATCAGATACATTGGAAGGTACTTGTTCATTGTTGGGGTATCGAGCAGGAACTGCGCCTCCCGGTCGGTCCGTTCCGTCAAATAGTGGCGCATATGCCAGTGGCCGCAAATTGCATTCAACGTGACGGGGTCCCCCTCGATGCGAATGACCGTCAACGGTCCGTCCGCTTCTCGTTCCCGCTTGGACTGGTCATGGAAATAGGCGGACGCAGAGAAGTGCTCCGGTTTTTCAAACCGCATATCGGTCGGCTCCAGCCGTGCGATACGATCCACGCGGAACGTCCGAGCCGCTTGCGACCGATGACAGAACGCGACAGCGTACCATTCGTTTCGGACATAAGCCAGCCCGTAGGGATCGATGTTACGTTCGTCGGCCTGTTCCGTATTTGGTTTGCGATAGGTGATGCGCATTGTTTGTCCGTCATCCGCCGCCTGCTCCAGGTCTCGCAACAACGGAACGACGGAAGGTGGACGCGACGGAGCAATCACATCCATGCCGCTCGTCTGACGGGTTAGATCGTGAAGCTGATCTTCGTGCAGCCCGTTCTCCACCTTCTTCAACGCACTTTCCAGCTGTTCTGTATACGGATAGCCAGCGCCTTGCGTAAATTTAAACGCGTCTACAAGCGCCTTCAGCTCTAAGGGATTGAAGAACAATGGTGTCTCCTTGAAGCTTTCCATAATGCGAATGCCGCCGTCATGGCCCGATTCCGCGACGACCGGCACTCCGCTGGCGCATAGTGCGTCGATATACCGGTACACGGTGCGGACGCTGATCTCCAAACTGTCTGCAATTTGCGCGGCGGTGAGCTTCCTTCCGGATCGCAGCATCCACAGCATAGACAGCATGTTATCCCATTTTGCCATAGTGGCAGCCTCTTTTCATCGCGTAATTGAACCTCATTTCACTTTGTGAAAATTAAATATTTCGTTCCTCATACTCAAAGGGTTCTTCGCAAGAGTACATTTCATGAAAAAACCCTTTGTACGGGATATCGTCTTCCAAACATTTTATAAGATACGACAGCTCCTCATCACACTTTGGTACATCACCGTTGTTCTGCATGACCTCGAATGCATCAATAATATTTTCCAAGAGATTTACTTTGATAAATAAAGGCACCTTATCCAACGCCGAATCTTCGAGCTTGGTCTCGGATCTGTATCCCGCGAGGACTGTTTCAAAATAATCATCCATAAACTTTTTACGTTTACCGGCGTCTGGCTCAAATTGTATCCAGCCCACTCCGCTTGTCCAAAGGCCTGCCAAGTCAAACATATACCAACCGAAACATGAATTATCGAAATCATATACGGTTATTTGTCCGGTATCAAAATCGATTGAATAATTCCCATCGTTGTAATCAAAATGGAGCATTCCGAAAGTATCCTCGTTGCTGTCCAATCCTTTTAAGGTATTAAGGAGCTCTACCAGCTTCTCTTTAAGCAGAGGTAAGGAGTCTGGTATCCGCTTATCAATATATTCAGCATTGTATTTGTCAAAAAAACTATGCCGACGATGAACAGGCATATACCCTTTCGATATTTGATGCAGTTTTCCCAGGACTTTGCCGCAATTATAATAACATTCGGTAATTGGAGCTCCTTCTCGGTACTGATAATTATTTTCTACAAGCATTTTTCCCTTAGCCTTTTCAAACAGACAGACAAAAAAGGTGTGGTTATTATGTGTAATCTCCTCCAGCAGATTCCCATTCCGGGAGCTGATTACATTTGAGACACTTCCCCCATGCTCGAATAAATATCTAACATACTCAACTTCTCCCAGAAAATCTTCCCGGCTTCTGTCAGGTAAAAAAGCGATTCTAAGGATTTTTGCGTCGGCGCCCTCTTTCACACAGGTATATACGACATTCCTTCCTCCAGCATGTGCCGGAATCAGCTGAATTTCATAGCCTTCTAATCCGAACAACTCCGATACTACTGTAAGCAAATAGGTATCACCGATTGAAACAACCTCGTTATAATTCATACAAGTTCCTTTCCGCACAAACATTTATTTTTTCTTACTCTATAAAAAGAACGTACCACAATAGCGGCACGCTCAATGGACTTTTTTGATCATTTTACTCTGATGGGCGCAAACCATTCCATCTGACAGTACTCGCCATCGTATGCATCCGTGTCGATTTTTTCTACGAAAAATTCGCGATCCAGAAGCTCATATTTCCCTTCGTTCTCCTTTGCAAGCCTATTGATAGCATGATATAGCGCCTCTGCGCGCAGTTCACTAATCTCCTCATAATGATGGTTCCCTATATAACGAAAGCCGACGCATAAGGAAGCAGGGACGGTGTCACCTGAAAAGCCGTCAGGAATATCGTTCAGATTCTGTACGCGTATAGACGGTAGATAGTGCGTCCAACTAAGTGATGGATCAAGTGTCTTTGTTAGACCATAATAAATATTGGGTTCTACTGGATTTGGCACTTTATGCCGATTGTTCCACCAAAACTGCTTAGCAGCCTCGGGCGCTTTTGTCGGCGCTTCAGCAATTTCAATTCGATACATTTGCCCAATTAAATGAAACGATGGCATCATGACCATATTCGGCCCGTATACCAAGTTTCCGCAAACATTGTTTTTCGGAAATAGATGAAGAGGAGCTGTTATATGAATGTTTCTTCCGGAATGTCTGCATTCGCCAGGCGTAAGCCCATATTCGCGTTTAAACGCGCGTATGTAGGTTTGCTCATGTTCATAACCACATTCGATTGCAATGTCGAGAATTCGTTTCTCGGTAAGCATCAAATGCTCCAAGCTCGCGGCAAGCTTTCGAGAGCGGATATAGCTTTGTAGCGGCACGCCGAAAGCGAACTTGAAGAGTCGACGCAAATGAACAATGGAAATCGGGAGATCGACCAGATATTCTGCCTCCCTAGTACCAGAAACATTTTCTTCTATTCGTGATAGAAGCTCAGACAAAAGCTTGTATAATTCCATGCAACACTCCTAGAATATTATTGTTCCTTATCATTAAAATACATAAGGACTATTAGCAAAATTATACCATGATATGGAAAACATTATCGTTTTCTGCATATAAAAAAGGGGCTGTCTCAAAAGTCATTTTGCGATTTTTTGAGCACTACTTAGAACTTATTTTCATCGAGAAAAAGAACCTCAAGCTCCACTATACAGTGGAATTTGAAGTCCTTTCATTTGAAAATGGGGATGTTCCCCTGTCATGCAAAGACTTTTGCGGCAGCGTCTGCAGCAGCTTCATCTAAGTGCAGAAATGCACTTATTTAACCAAATCTTCTTCAAATCTGCTCAATTAGAGGTATTTGTACACCTATTTGCAACATTCCAATCTTGTTTGTTAAAAACAGGTGCACTTTTACACTTATTTACTCTCCACTTTCGGCTCGCGCACATTACAATCATACGACGATCATCGCTGATGCTGGATATGGTCAGTCTGAGTTATTATGCGCTACAAGCAGCAAGCAAGGGAAAAACTGAGCTGCGAGGAAGGATATTCGCTGTCGGTAAGACGAATGATTAAACCCGAAAGTGTTTTAGGGCAGATAAAGAATAACCAAGGATTCCGGCGTTTCTGCTTCGCAGCTTACCTAAGGTAAGTCTGGAGGTCGGGTGGCTTTCGCTTGCCCATAATCCTATGAAGCAAGCATAGACCAGAATAGAAAAATAGCAGTACAGGAATA